>MIAA01000016.1:163698-229141 GCA_001830425.1 Rhodospirillales bacterium RIFCSPLOWO2_02_FULL_58_16 | reverse complement strand
CGTTGAAAGGCTTGCCCGTAGTGTCCGCTACGGGCTGCGCCATTCTCCTGCCCACGACCCAAAATCGCTCCGGCGCAGACGATTCAATCTGGTCGCAACCCGCTCTAGGCGGCGTTGCGGCGCAGGCGCTCCATGGCGGCATTGAGCTGGCTCATGCGGTGATGACTGCCGAAGGCGCCGTCGGGATGGTGAACGATGGCGAGCGTACGAAAACGAGCCTTGAGGGCGCCGTGATCAGGCATGCTGCCGGGGGCGAAACCGAGGATATGGAGCGCATCCTCGCGGGAAGTTACCCCGTCGGGCAGAGGCTCGAAGGAAAGCACCGAAATCATGGCGCGCAGCCTTTCAATTTCCTCACGGGTTTCACGGATAAGGTCGGTCTCCGCCTTTTCCGTTTCAGGAGCGGCGACAGCTTCATCCGGCCCTTCAAGGCGCACCGCCTTCTCGCCCCGATCCATCGCCAGGGCCAGACCAAGAGCGCGACGGATGGTTACGATATCGCATTGCGGGGCCATGCGCACCTGCAGGCGCGGCTTGCGCCGCCAAGGCCGCCCTTTGGCCGATCCCGACTTGAGAATTACGGTTTCACGGTCTTTCATCCCCGGTTCTCCGGGGTCGGGAAAGGCGGCAATAGTCTCCGCCGGCATCATCAACACCACCGAACGCGCCAGATCGGCAACATTGACATTAGCCCGTCCGGCCAGTTCGATGACCGCGTCGCGAAAAGCCGACGAGCAGGGAATGGTGTACGAGTGCTTCAGTGCATTACCGGACATAACGGAGCATAGCCCTAATATATCTATGAATGGTAGGTAACATCCAACCGTACACCTATATCTGCCATCAAATGAATTTACGTTTTTTACGCCTCCAGTCAACTGTCGTTATCGGTTGCGGACTTACCCGGTTAAAACAGCCCCTACTAACTACGCCTGTTGTTATTCAAGAGGGATAATTCAGGCAATTCCTAAGCTTTCATTAATAAACTAACCCAATATTTCATATTTCCCGAATAACCGATTGAAATCACTGTATGTTTTCTTGTGCGCCCTTGGCTGTTTTTACCGACGTCTACTGCCGATTCACCGCTAAACCCCAGGTCCACAGCCCATTATGGGGCCTATTCGGCTCCTCGCCGGTGATTCCCCGATGCTCCCGGCCGGAACCCGATCCAATAGTCTTTGCGCTTGTCTATGAACCCCATGTCCGCCGAATCGAAGCCGATACAAATAATTCCGGGCAATCCCGACGGTCGGTCGATGGGCATCAGCGGACGAGGAATCGGTCACCCCCGCGCCGGAGCGTCTTTCAGGCCCTCGCCGATGCGCCGACAGACTGCCCGGCTTTTTGTAACGATGATTGCGCGCCCCCACGCGCCGGCGCTGAACATGGCCGACGCCTCCTCCTAACTCCATGAAATTACATCATTTTTTTTGAAACAAATTACCGGCGTCCCGGTCGCTCCTTCTGCGTTATTGTTTCGAAGAAAGAACAACAATCCCCGAACAGGCTTTTTCAGAGACGGCGGGCGGCGATAATTTCCTCATAAAGAGTCGTAATCTTCCTGATTTCCTTAGCCATGCCGAATTCCCGGTTAAAGCTTTTAATGTTTTCGACGCAGCTTTCGTAATCAAAGGTTTTGATCCGTTCGGCCACCTTGTCGATTTCATCCCTGGTCACCGCAAAGCCAAGTTTGTTGTCTTCGATAATGCGCGCCATGTATTCGTATTCAGCGGTGACGATGACGGGCAGGCCCGCCTCCAGGTACGAAAAAATCTTGGCGCTGGTGACGTTCTTGATATGGCTGTCCCGGTTCAGCGACTCTTCCAGTCTCAGATCAAAGATGTTTATGGCGAAATCATACGGGGCCATGACCTTGGCCAAAATATTGGGCGGCACTGACTCCCGCATACGGAAATGCGGATTCTCCTCCGCCAGCTTGTGATAATCGGCGAATGTCGCTTTATTAAATCCCACCGCTTGCTGGGAAGCGCAAAACACGTCGAGCTTCAACCCTTGGGCGACAAGGCGCCGGAAGGTTTCGCACTGATTGCGTTCAGGGAACAATTCCCTAGGATGATCCTTATCCTTGGGAACGAACATTCCCGCATACACCAGATGTACGGCGCCGTCTTTTTCAGACAACTTGCCGTCGCCGTAGCAAGTGAACTCAAGACAAGGATAGGGCTGAAATTCTATAATGCGCGTCAGGCCGCCGTGACGTCGGCGCAATTCTTCGTGAACCGGCGCCGGGAACCGGGTGATTACGGCGTCGGCTTCGAGGCAAACCGCCTTCTCCAGCAACAATTCCATATCCACGACGCGAGGACTCCACTTTATGCACAGCGCATCGCGGGGAGCGAAAACCGAAGTAACGTCGTAAAACTCGCAGACGCACGCTCCCTTGCGTTGGGCGCGGACCACGGAAACGCCCATGATGCTGTCCATGAACAGGCACTGGGCATGAAACACTTCCGCGTCCAGCCGCCCGACAAGCGTATCCAAAAGCCACAAATGGTTAGGAATCACCAGAACGGCCTCGAATCCCGTCTGAACGTCGGAGTTATACATATCCATATGGACGAGAAAGGTGCGCCAGCCGTTTTTCTGTAAATAACAGGCCTCGCGCAGAATTTGAAAAAACGGCCTGCGGGCGATGAAAACCACGCGCTTGGCGCCGGTTTCATTATTGTTCACCATCTCAATGAAAGATTTGCAGGGATCCGTTTCGACCTGCCGGTCAAGGTATCTCTTTAAGACATCGGCGTGTCCCGCCGCCAACGCCTTCTTGAAGAACGCCCGGAACAGCTCTTTGGCGTAGTCCTTATCGACCAGCAGGAAAAGTTCTTCGACGGCCTCGGCCATAAACTCCATATTCCACGAATTTATTTTTTTCTCCAAGCGCTCGATTTTGCTTTTCTTCCCGGCGTTTTCTTCATTTATCCGGGCCATTTGAAGAAGCGTTTGGAGAATCTTGGCGATTACCTGCTCATCGAAGAAGTACACGATCTCCCTCGCCGTCTTGGCCATGAGACTCATGTCTTCCTGAATGATGAATCCAAAACTGCGAAAATCGTCATAACGCTTTTGGATTTCATCGGGAAATTTGGTTATGGCCATTTTCAATTCGCTTACAGAGCGGTTAATCAAAAAGTATAACCTTGCCCGGATTCATGATGTTATCCGGGTCCAGCGCCTTTTTGAGAGTTCGCATCAGGTCCAGTTCCGTCTCGGACTTGAACCGTTCAAGGTCGTCGGTTTTCAGCATTCCGACGCCGTGCTCGGCGCTGAAGCTGCCGTTCATTTCCATAACAAGATCGTACACCAGACGATTGAGACGCTTCCTGTGGGAAAGAAACTCCCTGTCATCGGCGGCTTCAGGCCGGCTGAGGTTAAAGTGGATATTGCCGTCGCCCAGATGACCGAAGGCGACGACCCGCACGCCTTCCAGTTCTCCCTCGACCATAGGAACGGCGCGACGGAAGAACTCAGGCAACCTTGAAATCGGCGCCGAGATATCGTGCTTGATCGAAGCGCCCTCGCGCTTCTGGGCCTCGGCGATGGATTCGCGGATGCGCCACAAGTCGGCGGACTGGGACTCGCTGGAGGCAATGACCGCGTCAACCACAACGCCGTCCTTTATGGCCTCGGCCAGCGCTTCTTCAAGCGCCGGGCGCGGCGCGGCGCCGCAAAGTTCGACGAGGACGTACAACGGGTGCCGCTCGGCAAACGGATCGACACAACCCGGCATATGCCTGAAGGCCAATTGTACGCTGGTCTTGCACATGACCTCAAAGGCGGTGAGGCTGTCACCGGCTTGATCCCGCATTCGAACGAACAGTTCCAGCGCCGCCTCGTAAGTCGGCAGCGCCGCCAGCGCCGTCTCCCGCGCCTTCGGCCTGGGGAACAGCTTCAACACGGCGGCGGTGATGACGCCCAGCGTTCCCTCGGCGCCGATAAACAGGTGCTTCAGATCATAACCGGCATTATCCTTGCGCAAGGCCCTGAGACCGTTCCACAAACGGCCGTCGGGCAACGCCACTTCAAGGCCCAGCACCAGTTCCCGCATGCTGCCGTAACGCAGCACGGCGACGCCGCCGGCGTTGGTGGAAATGTTGCCGCCGATGCGACAGCTTCCCTCGGCGGCCAGACTTAAGGGAAACAGCGCCCCGGCGGCGGCGGCGGCGGCTTGGATATCGGCGAGGATGCAACCGGCCTCGACGGTGATGGCATGATTGACAATGTCCAGATTGCGGATGCGATTCAACCTGTCGGTTGACAAGATAATGCCGCCTCGGGGAACGCCGCCGCCGACCAGGCCGGTATTGCCGCCCTGGGGGGTGACGGGAATCTTGGCCCCGGCGCACAGGCGCACCACTTCCGCCGTTTCGGCGGCGGTCGAAGGACGGGCCACCAGAGCGCAATCGCCGTGATACAAGCCGCGCTGCTCCTCCAGATACGGCGCCATGTCATGACGGTCGGAAATCCACCCCTTGGGGCCTAACCGGCGGCGGATAGCGTCGAGAGCTTGTTCGGATGCGTTCATGGTCATGGTCCCGCCGTCGCCCGGCGCAGGCGGTCATTGATCGCCCGCCCAAGACCGTCTTCAGGAATCGGCATCACGGCGATAGCGTGAAACGCCGGATTATCCAGATCATGCAGCATGGCGAACAGATTGGCCGCCGCCTCGGTCAGGTCGCCGCTCGGACTTAGGTTGAGGACACGTTCCGCTTCTCCCTTGATTGCCTCGGAGCCGAAGGCAAGCAAGGCCTCGCCGCATTTGACTTCCCCGGCATCCAGCCTCAGCGGCAAGCGGGTGGCGTATTGGCGTCCCCCGGAGGCTCTGCCGGGGGCGGAAGGACCGACGCACGGCACATTGCAGGCGGAATAAAGAGGGCCGATAACGGCTTCGATATCCCGCGCCGAAATTGCTCCCGGCCTCATGATCAACGGCGATTCCTCGGTCAGATCGACGATGGTCGATTCGATGCCTACCCGGCACGGGCCGCCGTCCAGGATAAGGTCAACCGCGCCGCCGAGAGACTCGGCGACATGGGCGGCGGTGGTCGGACTGACATCGCCGGAGCGGTTGGCGCTGGGGGATGTCAACGGCCGGCCCGCCGCCCGCAACAGGGCCAGCGCCGTCCTGTCGCCGGGAACGCGCACGGCCAGCCTGTCCTGTCCGGCCCCGGCCAGCAGCGACACCTTGCCTTCCTTATGACGAAACAGGATCATGGTCAGCGCTCCCGGCCACATCGCCCCGGCCAGCTTCATGGCGCGGTCGTCAAACTTTACCGCCGAAGCGGCGGCCTCGGCATCGGCAAAGTGAACAATCAGCGGATTGAAGTTGGGCCTTTTTTTGGCGGCGAAAACGGTGGCGACGGCCCGATCATCGGTGGCGTCGGCGCCCAGGCCGTAAACGGTCTCGGTAGGGAAAGCGACCAGCTTGCCCTCGGTGATCAGCCTGGCGGCGAAGGCGATATTTTCGCCGGTCGCCGGCACGATAGCGCCGTTTTGAGTCAATTCCTTGATATCCCTATATCAGGACCGGCGGCGACGAAGTGAGGATTCTCGAAACCGGGCTTGGCATAGCAAAGATCGACGCCGTCCAGGGTTTTCACCTGACCGCCGGCGAACCGCAACACGGCGTGGCCGGCGGCGGTGTCCCATTCCATGGTGCGCCCGAGGCGGGGATAGATATCGGCGTTGCCTCGCGCCACTTCACAGAACTTCAACGAACTGCCGGCGCTGATTTCCTGTTTGATGGCGAACCCGGCCAGATAGCCGTCAATCTCCGGCGTGCGGTGAGAGCGGCTGACCAGCGCCGTCAGCCCGTCGGCGGGGGCCGGGCGACAGGCGATCTTATGAATGACGACGCCGGGCGCCGCAAAAAAAGACCCTTCGCGGCTGCCCCGGTAGGTGGCCTTGGTCACCGGCGCATGAACCACTCCCATCACCGGCTTGGCATTCTCGATAATGGCGATGTTGACGGTGAAGTCGGTTCCGCCCTTGACGAACTCCTTGGTGCCGTCCAGCGCGTCCACCAGCCAGAACGGCGTTTCGCCGATGTCGGGGATTTCGCCACGGGAAAAGGCTTCCTCGCTGACGATGGGAAGGGCGTCGGTTATATTCTTCCTGATGGCGTGAATGATAAATTCCTCGGCCTCGCGGTCGGCCTCGGTCACCGGCGATGAGTCGGCCTTGGCTTCCACCCGGACGCCCTTGTCGCGGATACTGATAATGCGCCCCCCGGCCTGCTCGGCGATGGCGCCGATCTGTTCCAGAAGGCGGCGTCCGATATTAAGGGTCAAATCGTTTCTCCTTTCGTATTGATCTCCGACCAACCGGCCTTGACCTCGCAGGTAACAAAACGCCCGGCCTTGAAGCCGTCGGACCAATGGTCGGCGGCGAGTCCCGCCTTGACTTTAAGACGACCGAAAAACGCCTCCGGCGCGGGCAGTTGCTCCCACACCGAAGGCAAAAACAGGGCGCGTTTTCCCCGATCCTCGATGACCAGCCCGTCCACGCCGGGGCGAAGCTGGGACAACAGATCGGCCTCATCGGCAAAGCGCATCGGCGTCCGGGCGCTCAGCACCGAGACGGACAGTTCCAGGCCTGCCGTTTCCTCAGCCGTGAGTCTGGGAAAACGGGGATCGGAGAAAGCCGCCGCGAAAGCATTCTCCGCCACGTCTTCAAACAGAGGACGCCGGGCCTCGAGCGAGCCGATGCAGCCCCTCAGCCGCCCGCCCCGATAGAGAGTGACAAAACAGGCGCCCTGCCCGCCCGGTTCTTTCGCGTAGTCTTCCGCCTTCGTCGCCAACGGGCGGCCATGGGTCAGGCCATGCTCGATGGAAGCCGCCGCCAGACGCAGCAGCGTCGCTCCATGAGCCTTCAGCAAGGCTTGGGTATGAGCGGCAAAATCATCCTCGCCGGAAATTGCCGCCGCTTCCGTCAGCACCCACGAGCCGTAGCCGACGACGCGACTTTTGTCGCCGGCGGTGTCGCCGGAGTTGCGCACGTCAACGGCGGCGATTTTCATCCCCCGGCGCCGGGCCAGCGTCAGCATTCCCTTGACCGGCGTCCGTCCGCAAGCCTGCTCGCGGCCGATGCCTTCCGGATTCAAATCCTCGATGGCCTTGCAGGTGACGGCGTCCAGCCGGCGGGCGGCGGCGTAGTCGAGAAAGTGACTGAGATCGGTGCTGATGACGATCAGCGTCTCCGGCCCGCCCCACAACGCCTCGATAACCTGGGCCACCTCATCGGCGCCGGCCTCGCCGACCACCAGCGGCGCCAGCGAAAAATCGCCGAGAACAACCTGGAGAAACGGCAAATGCACCTCAAGGCTATGCTCCCCGGCATGGGCGGCGTCAAACACGCTGACCTGGGGAAATTTCAGGGCGACCCGGCAGGCTTCTTTGTCGATGGGAATATTCCCCAACGGCGTGGCGAAAGCGTCAACGCTCGGCAAAGCCAACCCCCGCACCGCCGTCTTATGACAAGGCCCCAGCAGCACGACGCGCTTCACCGTCCCCGCCAGCGGCAAAACCCGAACGTAGGCGCAGGCCGCCACCGCCCCCGAATAAATATATCCGGCGTGCGGCGCAATGATCGCCTTAGGCGCCGGCCCATGAGACGGCGCCGCCTCCGCCAGGTATCCCCGAACGGCGGCATCCAGCTCCTCGGCGTCGCCGGGGTAAAATGCCCCCGCTACCGCCGGCGGCCTAAGGGAAGCCATAAAAATCTCCTCATTTATTCACTGCTTTCAAATAGTCCGTGATTTTAGTATACTGGAAAAGCCGGTTCACCGGCTATGGCGATAAACGCCATGCGGAATAGACGTTACGGACCCGGGGGCAGTGCCCGGCGCCTCCACCATATTCCCGCCGCAGGGCGGATTCTATGGGGGCGAAACAGGATTGACGTGCGTGGTAAAGGTATGGTTTTTGCTCGGCGGGGCGCCACCGTTATCGGTCCAAAACCTAGAAATGCCAACGATAATGAGGCATTTGCCGTAGCCGCTTAATTGCGTATGCGACGGGGCACGAGGGGCGCCTGGCAACAGAAGCCCCTCACTTACCCCCGGATCAAGTCCGGGGGCCGGATTAAGGCGGCGCTGAAAACGACCGCATAGAAGGAAACAATGGAAGAAGGACCCATCCGTTACGATCAATGGGTTGAGAACGCGCTTCGCGGCGTCGTCCTGCGCGCCCTTAAGCCGGCCGAACTCGGCGCCCTTCCCGGAGACCACCATTTCTATATCACCTTCAACACCGACGCCGCCGGGGTGGTCATCCCCAGGCATCTTAAAAATCAAAACCCGAAACAAATGACCATCGTCCTTCAGCACCAGTACGAAAACATGAAGGTCGGCGACGACTATTTCGAGGTGACGCTGCGCTTCGGCGGCAAACCCGGCCACCTGCGCATTCCCCTTAAGGCCATCGTCGTCTTTACCGATCCGTCGGTCAACTTCGCCCTCCAGTTCAAGGGAGCGCCCGAGGAAGATGAGGCCGCCGCCCCCGAACAAAATGCCGTCCCCACCGCCGTTAAGGACGACGACGCCGGCGGCAAGGTCATCGCCCTCAGCGCCTTCCGCAAAAAGTAGCCCCCCTTCCCTTTCACCTGAAAGACATGGTCATGAGCGATTTCGTCCACCACGAGATATTCCCCCTCGCCGACGACAAGACTCCATACAGGCTGCTGACTGCGGACCATGTGACCCGTTCCAGGTTCGAAGGACAGGCGATCCTCAAGATAGCTCCGCCGGCGCTGTCCCTGCTCGCCAGGACGGCGATGTTTGACATTTCCCATTTCCTGAGGCCGGGACACCTGCGACAACTGGCCGGGATACTTAACGACCGCGAGGCCTCGGACAATGACCGCTTCGTCGCCCTGGAATTGCTGAAGAACGCCAATATCGCCGCCGGCGGCGTATTACCCATGTGCCAGGACACCGGCACCGCCATCGTCATGGCGAAGAAAGGCCAACGGGTGTGGACCGGCGGCGGCGACGAGGCGGCGCTGGCCGAGGGCGTCAGCCATGCCTATCTGGAACACAATCTGCGCTACAGCCAGGTGGCGCCGCTTTCCATGTACAACGAGGTCAACACCGGCAACAATCTGCCGGCCCAGATCGACATCTACGCCGCCGACGGCGACGCCTACAAGTTCCTGTTCATGGCCAAGGGCGGCGGCTCGGCCAACAAGACCTTCCTTTACCAGCAGACCAAGGCGCTGCTGAACCCGACCGCCCTGACGGCCTTCCTCGACGAAAAGATCAGGACGCTCGGCACCGCCGCCTGCCCGCCTTACCATCTGGCGATCGTCATCGGCGGCACGTCGGGGGAAATGACCCTGAAAACGGTCAAGCTGGCCAGCGCCCGCTGTCTGGACGGCCTGCCGACCGACGGCGACAAGCATGGTCGGGCCTTCCGCGACCCGGAAATGGAGCAGGCGGTGCTGAAGCTGACCCAGGATATGGGCATCGGCGCCCAGTTCGGCGGCAAGTACTTCTGCCTTGATGTCCGCGTCATCCGCCTGCCCCGGCACGGCGCCTCGTGTCCGGTGGGGATCGGCGTTTCATGTTCGGCGGATCGCCAGATTATGGGCAAGATCACCGCCGAGGGCGTTTTCCTGGAACAGTTGGAAACCGACCCGGCCAAACACATGCCGGATATCAGCGGCAAACAACTGAGCGGCGCGGCGGTCAGCATCGACCTCGGCCGCCCGATGGCCGAGATTCTGGCCGCTCTTTCCAAACACCCGATCAAGACGCGACTCAGCCTGAACGGGCCGCTGATCGTCGCCCGCGACATCGCTCACGCCAAGCTGAAGGAACGCCTCGACGCCGGCCGGGGCCTGCCCCAATACTTCAAGGACCACGCCGTTTACTACGCCGGTCCGGCCAAGACGCCCAAAGGCTATGCCTCAGGCTCCTTCGGGCCGACCACGGCGGGGCGCATGGATTCCTATGTCGATCTGTTCCAGCAGGCCGGAGGCTCCATGGTGATGCTGGCCAAGGGCAATCGCTCCGCCGCCGTCACCCGCGCCTGCAAGAAACACGGCGGATTTTATTTAGGGTCAATCGGCGGCCCGGCGGCGAAACTGGCCAGGGACTGCATCAGGAAAGTGGAATGCGTCGAATACGAAGAACTGGGCATGGAAGCGGTGTGGAAAATCGAGGTCGAGAACTTCCCCGCCTTCATCGTCGTCGATGACAAGGGCAACGACTTCTTCCTGGAATTCGCCGCCCCCATCCATAACGGGTGAAGGGCGAGGACTTATTGCGTCATAAGCGCGTTAAATGACGTTTTAACCACGTTAAATGATGTTTTAATCACGTTTATAGCGGTCTTAACCATGGCGAATCGGCCTTAACCCATTGATATTAAACAAAACCACCCCTAAAAAAGCCGTAAAATGTTATTGGGGTTAATCACCACAGAGGCGCAGAGGCGCAGAGAAGATTTAAGTGCGCTTCCTACAATTTAAAAATTTATTCTTTCTCTTTCTTCTCTGTGCCTCTGTGGTCCAAAAAACCATGTTTTCCAAGTCAATGCGCCGGAAGAAGGAGATTGGATAATGACAAAGGCAAAACAGAAAACAAAAACCGCCGCCAAAGGCAAGGTCGGCTCCTCCTTTGAGGGCTTTCTCAAGAATGAAGGAACCTACGAAGAAACCACCTCATTAGCTATCAAGCGGGTTCTGGCGTGGCAGATCGAACAGGCCATGAGCGATCAGGGCGTAACCAAGGCAAAAATGGCCGCCCGCATGAAAACCAGCCTAAGCCAGCTCGACCGCCTGCTCGACCCCTGTAACGACAAGGTTCAGCTTGATACCCTGCACCGGGCGGCGCTGGCGCTCGGCAAACGGATGATGATCAGTCTGGAGGATGCCGGCAATGTCCGGTAGGTTTATGGAATTAAATACTGCGTCCCTTTAATTCTCCTTCGTAATAAAAAGGAGATATGGGGATGCAAGGGAGATAAGGGGGGCAGGGGAATTTTTTTGTCGGCGTTAACCGCAGAGGCACAGAGAAGATTTAAATGCGCTTCTTACAATTCAAAAACTTATTTTTCCCTTTCTTCTCTGTGTCTCTGCGTCTCTGTTGTCCAAAAACAATTCCCGACACGACGACAGCCGGACGTTTTTTGGCGGCAAATCTGTCTGAAAACGGGAAAGGAACGACCACCACGTCGAACGGTTCATAGGTCACGCCAGGCTTCCTCATCCTCAGGGTCGGTCCATTCGGTCAGCGTGGCGTGAACGGCCCTGACGTAATCGTCGCCCGACGTCACCTTGCGCAGGGAGACCCGGTCCCCCTCGACATCCACGGCGACTACGTCGCCGGCCGACAAGTGAATCGCTTCGCGAACTTTCTTCGGGATCGTCATCTGCCCCCCCTCACGGGAACAGCGGTTGTTGTTCCAGGCCCATGGTTTCCGGCAGGCCGAACATGATGTTCATGTTCTGCACCGCCTGGCCGGAGGCTCCCTTAACCAGATTGTCGATGACGGAGACGATCACGGCCCGCCCCGCCGGCCGGTCGGCGAAGACGCCGATCAGGCAGTAGTTGGAACCGCGAACATGACGGGTGGAGGGGATAACGCCCATAGCCGTAATCCGCACGAAAGGCTCGCCCCGGTAGCATTCGACCAGAGCGTCCCGCAGGTCGGAGGCCTCCTTGCCCTTGGCCATCTTGACATAGATGGTGGAAAGGATGCCCCGGTTCATCGGCGTCAGATGGGGAGTAAAACTGATCGCCACCGGCCTTCCCCGCGCCCGCCCCAGGCCCTGTTCGATCTCGGGAATATGCCGATGGCCGGCGATGCCGTAGGCGCTGATGCCCTCCGCCGCCTCGGCATATAACGAAGTCTCCTTGAGCGCCCGGCCCGCGCCGCTGACGCCCGACTTGGCGTCGATAATAATGTCGTCGGCGTCGATCAGGCCGGCCTTTACAAGCGGAATCAGCGGCAACTGAGCCGAAGTCGGATAGCAGCCGGGACAGGCCACCAGCCGCGCCCCGGCGATCTCGGCGCGGGCCAGTTCGCTCAACCCGTACACCGCTTCTTTCTGCAATTTCATGGCCTTGTGTTTTGCGCCGTACCATTGGGCGTACAGGTCCCCGTCGGCGAGACGGAAATCCGCCGAAAGGTCGATCACCCTGACCCGCTCCGGCAGGGCGGCGATAATCTCTTGCGAGGCGCCGTGAGGCAGGCAACAAAAGGCCGCGTCAACCCCGGTCCAGTCCACCCGGTCAAGCGAAACCAGATCGGGAACAGCCGCCCCGGCAAGGTGAGGAAACGCCTCGCCGAAGGCCGTCCCCGCCTTGCGGTCGGCGGTCGCGGCGACGATCCGGACGGCGCCGTGCCCGGCCAGAATCCGCGCCAGTTCGGCGCCGGTGTAACCGCTGGCGCCGACAATAACCGCCTTGATGACTTTTTTGGATATGCTCATGGCCGGTGACTCCGCATGGCTGAAATGAAAAGGGCGCCCCGCAAGGGACGCCCTATCATAAAACAGAAGCGGCTTCTTGCGAAGTTTATCGCTTGGAGAACTGGAAGCTGCGGCGGGCCTTGCGCTTGCCGTACTTCTTGCGCTCGACGACGCGGGAGTCGCGGGTCAGGAAGCCGCCGGCCTTCAACGGCGGGCGCAATCCCGGCTCGAACAGGGTCAACGCCTTGCTGATGCCCTGACGAACGGCGCCGGCCTGACCGGACAAACCGCCGCCCTTGACCGTGCAAAACACGTCAAACTGGCCTTCGCGGCCGGCGCAGGCGAACGGCTGGTTGATCAGCATCCGCAGCACCGGGCGGGCGAAATAACTTTTAGAGTCCCGTCCGTTCACCGTGATCTTGCCGGGTCCGGGCTTGATCCATACGCGGGCGACGGCGTTTTTGCGCTTTCCGGTCGCCCGTGAGCGGCCCTGGGCGTCTTTTACCGGCTCTTTGCGCGCCGCCGCAGGTTCTTCCGCCGCAGCGACGACGCCCTTGGCGACAACGGGAGTAACGAGAGTCTTAAGGCCCTTAAGATCACCCAAGGTTTTTGTTCCCTCAGCCATGCCTTATGCGCTCCTTTTATTTTTCGGGTTCATCGCCGCCACGTCGAGAACTTCCGGACTTTGCGCCGTGTGCGGATGCTCGCTCCCGGCGTAGACATGCAATTTGCGCATCTGCCGGCGGCCGAGAGGTATGCGCGAGATCATCCGTTCGACGGCCTTGATCACCACTCTTTCCGGATGCTTGCCGCCGAGGATCGTTTCCACGCGACGTTCCTTGATGCCGCCGGGATATCCGGTATGCCAGTGGAACACCTTGTCCTTGCGCTTGTTTCCGGTCAACTTGACCTTTTCGGCGTTGATCACGATGACATTGTCGCCGCAATCAATGTGCGGCGTGTAAATGGTTTTGTCCTTGCCGCGCAGGCGTGCGGCGATAACGGCGGAAAGACGCCCGAGAACGACATCCTCGGCATCAATAACGTACCATTTTCTCACAACTTCGGAAGGCTTGGCGGAATAGGTCTTCATCGCGCATCATATCCTGATTCATCTTCGCGGGGGGCGGAGTATGCCACAGAATATCTGCAAGTCAACGTGAAATACCACAGGATTATCGCGCCTTGCCGGAGCGGTATTATAATACCGCGCTCCGGTCGGCGGGCCGGATTTCGTCAAGAAAGCCGTGAACGCCGGAGGCGGTTTCCCTCGACATGGCCAAACAGGAGGCGACCGAGGGGCCGTGAAAATAATTTCCGGTAACGAACAGGCCGGGCCGGCGCTGACCGGCATTTTTCAGACAAGTCGTGCGCTCCTGGTGGCCGATCCTGTATTGCGGCAGGCCCAGCGGCCAGTGCCGCACCTGGGCAACCACAGGCTCTCCCTTGACGCCGATCAGCTTGCGGAAATCTTCGAGCGCCAGATCGAGCAGTTCCTCTCTCGGCAGTCTCGCCAGTTCCGGCGACCTGGCGCCGCCGAGATATCCGGCGACGCCGACATGTCCCTCCGGGGCGCGTCCGGGAAACATGGTGGAGCAAAATTGAGCGCCGCTCAACGAGCGCCCTTCCTTGCGGGACGTCAGGAAGCCGAGGCCGTCAAGCGGATGATCCACCTGCCGGCGTTCAAAGCCGAAAAAGGCTACGGCCAACGGCGGCGCGTCAATTTCTCCGGCGGCGCAGGCGGCGTCATTGTCGACGCCTTCCAGCAGCCGCGCCGCCACATGAGGCTGGGTGGCGATAATCACCGACCTTGCGGCGAACGCCCCCGCCGGACCCGCATCCACCTTGAATCCGCCGGAAACCGCCTGAAGCCCGCGCACCGTGATCCCGGCGCGCACCGCCTCGCCGAGGTCGGCGGCGAGGGCGCGGGGAAGAGAAGCAATGCCGTCCTGCCAGGAAAACAGACGGCTGCTCGGCATCCTGACGCCGCGCTTGTGACGGCGCAGCAACCCGCGTGAAACGGCGCCGTACTTCTGCTCCAGTTCGACCAGCTTGGGAAACACGGCGGAGACGGAAAGCTCGTCGGCGCGTCCGGCATAAATGCCGGCGACCATGGGATCAATAATCCGTTCCAGAAACTCCGGGCCGAACCGGCGAACGCAGAACTCCGCCACCGTTTCTTCCTTGCCGTCGGCGGCGGCGGGAACCGCAAACTCGCCGAGCAGACGCAGCTTTCCCCTAAGGGACATGTATCCGGAAAGGAAAAAGCCCATGGAACTTACCGACAGGCCGCGAAGGACGCCGCCGCCGACCAGATAGCGCCGCCGCACGCCGCCGCCGAGGTTGCAGCGTTCGCCGTTAAGCCCAAGCATCCCGGAGAAATCATTGGCGATGTCGGAACCGGCGTTGACCGTGCTCGGCCCGTGCTCCATCAGGAAGCCGCCGCCGAGGCGCTCCGAACAGGCGCTGCCGCCGGGATCGGCCTGGCGCTCCAGCACCACCACCCGCCGGCCGCGACGCTTCAGGTCCCAGGCGCAGGCCAGCCCGGAGATGCCTCCTCCGATAATCGCCGCATCAACCGTCAACGCCCGTCCTCCCCGGTATTTTCATACGCGGCCCGGCATTTCCGAAACGCCGCTTCATCAGCTTTTGCATATCGTCAACGGTCACCATAGCATGTCCGTTGTCGCGGGCGTAGTCCTCGGTGCGCTTGCGGATCATCCGGCGCAGGAAGGAAGGCGCCCTTTTCAACCGCGCCTCGGCCTCCACAGACCACGGAAGCGCCGCCGCCCCCTCCTGCTGCGGCTCGATCACCGCGCCGCCTTTTGGTTGGTAGTCGCACAGGAAGTCCTCCTCCATAAGCCCGCCGCTCCGCGCCTGGGGACGCGCCCGGCAGCCGCCGCAAATTTTCATATACTCGCATTTCCCGCAGCGGCCCTCCAGCTTCGGCGTCCGCAGCGCCTTGAACAGCGGCGCATTGCGCCATATTTCGGCGAAACCCCGGTCGCGGACGGAGCCGGCGGAGTTCTCCATATAGGGACAGGGCGTTACTTCGCCTTCCGGCGTGACCCGGCAATAGCGGGTTCCGGCCAGACATCCTCCCGCCTCATAGCCGTGGGCCAGGGTAATCGGCCATGCCGGGTCCAGTTCCATCGCCATGCGCTTGAAGTGCGGAGCGCATTTGGCCCGCACGATCAATTCCTGTTCATCATGAGCGGCCCTGGTGACCTTTCTCAGAACCCGCTCGTAGACATCATGGGAGATATTGGTCGCCTTCTCGCCGCGTCCGGTGCATACCAGAAAAAAGACATTCAGAACCAACGCGCCGGACGACTTGGCGAAGGCGATCATATCGTCCAGTTCGTCGGCGTTGTCGTCGGTGACCGAAAAATGAATCTGAAACCCGAGGCCGCCGCGCCGGCAGGCTTCGATGGACGCCATCGTCTTGTCCCAGGCGCCGGACAGGCCGCGAAAAGCGTCATGATGCCCGGGATTGAGAGAATCCAGGCTGACCCCGACGCCCTGCACCCCCGATTCTTTCAGCTCCGCCACCCGCCCGTCATCCAGCATCGTGCCGTTGGTTCCCACCACCGCCATCAGGCCCAGGCTATGGGCGTGACGGGCCAGTTCAGGAACATCGGCCCGCATCATCGGCTCGCCGCCGGTCAACACGACCATGGTTTCGTCGCTCAACGAGGCGATGCCGTCAAGAACCGCCTTCACCTCGGCGGTGGAAAGTTCATTATCGCCGCGCCTGCGGACGCCGGCGTCGAGATAGCAATGGCCGCAATTCAGGTTACAGCGCCGCGTCAGGTTCAGGGCCACCAGAAAAGGATGTTTTGCGGTCGCCACGGCCTCTATTCCCCGCCGCCGTCAAGAAACTTCAGGACATCAACGGCCTTTACTTTCTCCCTCCCCTCGCGATGGGCCGACTTTTCAGCGCGCAGGCGGATATTGCCGGCCAGGGCCTTGTCATTCAGCCCCTCGACCAGAGCCGTCGCCTCATCGGTCCAGGTAAGTTCCTGCTTTGCCTTCTCCTTGTCTTGGCCTGAATAAGGACACTTTCCGCCGCCGCCTCCCGGCATTAATTTTTTGGCGACCTCTTCCACCATGCTCCTGGTAATGAAGGTGTGGCCGCTGTCCTGGGCCAGCCTCATCACCGCCGTGCGCGCCATGCCGCGAGCGAATTCCGGCGCCCGGTTGAGCATCTCTTCGGCTTCGTTGCTCCAGGTCATGGTTTCCTCGGCGACTACGTCCAGCGGCGGGACATAAGTCGTCCGCCCGAGCCATACATGGCAGGGCGCCGTCCGCAGCAGGTTCTCGGCGTTGCCGCCGATATCAAGGTAGGAATCGGCGTGAATGCCGATCTTGCCGATTATCAGCAGGCTTGCCCCGACTTTTCCCAGGTAATCGGCAATCGCCCGGTACGGCTTGCCGTCAAGCAATTCAAGGGTAAGTTTAACGCCTTCTTCCTCGGCCATGACGCGGGCGACTTCCAGATGCGCCTGATAAATCTTGGCGAGGCCGTCGTCGATAAGCTCCTCGTGAAGTTTTTCCTGCTCCTTGAAGCGGAACACCTTGCCGGCCTCGTCGCTGAGCACGCCGGCGATCTTGTTGAAGGCCACATAATGGTAATAAGGATCGTAAGCCGCCACCGCGTGAAGCGGAATCCCCAGCCGACGGCTGATCGCAAAGCCGGTTTTCAGCGCCCCGAAGGACTGCGCCGAGCCGTCCACGCCGACGACGACGGGGCCGTCGCCGATAGCCCTTTCCGGATCGCGGATGACCAACACATCAATGGCGCTGCGCCGGACCACCCGCTCACAGACGGAGCCGATCACGCTGCCCGGAATGCCGCCCAGGCCCAGGGCGCCGAGCGCCAAAAGGCTGTAGTCGCCGTTTTCCACGGCTTCCACAATCCGCCGGTAATTCTTTCCTTCCGGGCTGAGGCGTTGGTAAGGCCGGCCGGCTTCCTTGCAGGAACGTTCGGCGGCGTCGTGATAACTGTCGCTGATGATGTCAAGGCCACGGGTGATCAGGCTGTCATGAACCTCGCGCTGGCGCTCCATCTCCTGTTCTTCGAGATAGCGCTCCGGCAGACCGCCTTCCATCTGGCGGAAGCGACGGTCATGAAGTTTAGCGGCGTAGGCATGGATGCCGATGATGACGCCATCGGACGTATTGACCAGCCTCAGCGCCTCCGCCAGCGCCCGGTCGGCATGGTCGGAAGCGTCCAACGCCACCAGAATGCGTTTGAACCGACCGGACTCGTCCTCCGGCGGCGCCTCGACAAAAGAAGCCTGCGGCGCTATGGCCATGCTTAAGCGTCTTTGTTTTTACCGGCTGAACGCGCCCACATTATTTCGGCGGCGAACACCAACAAGGCCAGAATCAGGCCGACAATCAGCGGTTTGTTGCTGGAGGCCGGTTTCAGCAGAATCCAGTACCATGTGGTCAGCGTGTGCTTGCTTCCGATTTCGCTGCTCGATCCGTCCCAACTCTGGAAAGCGATGGGAATAAAGCGGCCTTCCTGGAACTGAATGTCGGTCTCCGCGTTGCCTGCGGTCAGCGGGCGTTTCATCATCACCCGCCAGGTGCCGTCCTTGTAGACGCCCTTGGCGGTCAGGCCGACTGCCGCCGCGTCACGTTCTTCGACGGCGTCAACGCCGGTTCCGTTGCCGAGGCCGACGCTTTCCGCAGCCTCGGCGGTTCCCGAACTCCACGACCACAGATTAACCGGGTTGGCGGTATCGCCCTTGATGAAGTAGGGCTTTTTCATGCCTTCCGGGATGGCGATCGGCAACTGCACGGCCACCCGATCCGGTCCCATTTCGGGATTGGCGATCTTGACGGCGTCCTTGTCGCCGGGAATGCTTTTGGTGCGGTCGTCCCATTCCAGCAGGATGGCCACTTCCTTGTCGTTAAACATGGCGCGGGCCGTGATGGTGTCGTTGGCCGACGAGAAAACGCGATCCTTGTAGATAACCTGCGGCACCAGCAGGAAAGTCGAGGGCGTCGGTTTGTCCCACGCCGGATCAGCGGTATCGGCGGGCAGGTCGCCGGCGACCTTGTCGGCCTTGACCACCGTGTTCTCGGCCTTCACCGTCTTGTCGGTCTTGGCCAGCGAGTTGACGTAGTTGGCGACATGCCAGCGTTCCTCGACCGTCAACTTTTTGTTGCTCTTGGGATCGTCAAACGACGGCATCTGGGTGCCGGAAATGCCGGTCGAAACGCGGGTAAAGATTTCCTTGGGATCGTTGGAGGCGCGGAACGTCCACGGCTTGGTCAGATTCCTCGGCCAGGTGCGCTCGCCGTTATCGCCTTTCAGCGCTTTGATGGCGTTACCCTTGCCCTCGGCGCCGTGGCATTCGGAGCAACGATCACCGTCATGGAACAGCTTGGACCCCTTTTCGATGCTTTCGGGAGAGGTCTTGACCTGGGTTCCGTAATCCACCGTCTTGCCGGGTTCGGCTTCCAGTTCGGCGAAGGTCTTGATATAGGCCACCAGGTCCCACATCTCCGGCTCTTTGAGGATCGACTTCCATCCCGGCATCACCGTTCCCGGCATGCCGTCGCTGATCATGCGGTAGATGTCGGCGTCATTGGGAAAATCCGAGCCGAACGGCGAGGTCTTGATCTTGAACATGCCCGACGTGAAATCCCGAGGCGGCGGGTTAATTATCTTGGTCATCTCGCCCCCGGCGCCGGCGCCGTCGCCCTCTTCGCCATGGCACCACACGCACCGCTTTTTATAGACGATTTCGCCGTTGCCCTTGTCTCCCTTGGCTGACGCCGGCGGCGCCATAAGCAACAGACCCAACGCCGTCAGCGCCACGATCCTCATCGGATTACCACCCCTGTGCATGAAACTTATCATCCGCTTACTCACTTTTTTCCCATGATCTCGGGCTGTAGCCGGTGTACTCATAAAGATACAGAATCACCTTCCATACTTCTTCCTCGCTCAGGAAGTCCTGCCATACGGGCATCGCCGAAATCCACGGCGTCGCCTCGGACGGAAGTCCGGGACCGCCGGTGGTGATGCGCCAGAACAAGTACGCCTCCTGAAGCTGGGCGATGGTGCCGACGTCCTGGAAGTTGGCCGGCGTCGGGTTCAGGCCCTCGGCATACGGCCCGCGACCGTCCAGTTTGTCGCCATGGCAATACTGGCAATTCTTGACATAGACCATGCCGCCCTCGGCGACCAAAGCCTCGAACTTTTTCGGGTCGTCCTTTTTGAGCTTGCGGAACGGATTAGCCAGAGTCAGCAGGTTATAGCGCTTGCCGTAAGCCTTCACCGCCGCCGGCGGCGCCGGATGGATGGTCCTCAACTCCACCGGAGCCTCAAAGCTGGGAACCATCTTGGAGTAGGTGTAATAACCCACCGCCAACGGAACCAGCAGGAACACCACGTTGCGCACCATTTTCTTGGACGGGTCCTCGACCAGCGCCTTGATCGGCGCCGTCAGTTGGTTCATGCTTTCTTCGGTGAAGGTGAACACCATGAACACGCCGGCGCACACAAAGAACATGTACATCAGCAGCAGACTCGACGGGATCACCTGACCGAGCAGATGGTCAAAGACCACGACAAAGCCCAGGTAGACGCCGAAGACGGTAAGGACAAGTTGGATCAGTCTTTTCATCGCTCCCGTCCTCCTACTTCAATCCGGCCAGATAATCGAGAACCACCTCGATTTCGGACGCATACATTTTACCGCCCAGATCGGCGGGCATGGTGTCAGGCTCAAAACCTTTTGCAATATCCGCATTGGGATTAAGCAGCGAACGCCTGAGATATTCACGGTCGCTGCGGGCGCCTACCTTGGACAGGTCGGGACCGATATCCCCGGCGTTCTCGCCGATGATGTGACAGGCTCCGCAACCGAATTCGGCGATAATGTCATCAGCCGACGTCAACGCCTCGCGGACCTCGCCGCCGCCGCCGGCGTCAGCCGCCGTCCCGCCGGCATCGGTGGGGATTTCAACGGTAATCTCGACGCCGCTGGATTCCTGGAGATAGGCGATCACCGCCGCAAACTCCGCTTTTGACAGGCTGATCGCGCCGGAAGTAACGTCGGGCATCGGGCTTTCCTTGTCGTTGGTGCCCTTCTTGCCGAAGCCGGGAACCACATAGGCCGAAGTCAGGGTCATCGACTCTTCCAGGTAGCCCTGAAAGTCCTTGGCCTTGCCCTTGTATTCGGGATCGGCCAGCCGCTTGGGAACGTTGGCCCCCAGTTGGTCCAGCATCGGCGCCCGGCCCAGGTTGTTATGACACAGCTTGCAGGTGCCCTTGCCGTCAATAACCTTTTCGCCCAAGGCCACGAATTGCTCCATGGTCATGGCCCCCAGGTCGAGCTTCTCCGCCACCGGCGGCGGCGCCGGCTCGATCTGCGGAATGCCGAAGTTGGAGAACCCGGCGAAAAAGCTGATTACAAAAAGACTGAATGCGATAACCGTAAGGAACTGTCTCATCGGTCTATTCCTTCCAGTAGCCGGTCGGGACCGTCTTCTTGACGCTGAGTTTGCTCAGCCAGAAGACAAAAATCACCATCGACATGAAAATGATAGTCGCCACCGAAATGACGTTGGTGGCGTAGCCCAGCGACGGAGTGAACGCATTCTCTGAATTGTCGCGGAAAATGTTCACTACATGCCAGTGCTGACGAATGCCGGAGCGGATGTAGCCCATCAGCCCCATCAACCAGGTAAAGGCCACCGCCAGCATGAACATCGCGTACTGGGAACGGTTGGAGACCCGGCCCCAACGCTGGGGCGCGACCTCTTTGGCGCCTTTGTACATAAAGCTGTCCATGATCGAACTGACGGCGATCAGGGTCAGCGTAGTCAACACCTGGGGCACCGAAGCGGCGACCTTGGTCACCGTATCGGTAAAGTAGCCGTGATAAACGCCGAGAATGACGATGTTGATGATGCCCGCCGAAAACAGCGCAAACTGGGCGGCGTTGCCCGCCTTCACCCACGACACCACCGGGATCATGTTGGCCCGGCGATAGATGATAAAGCTCATCGCCGTAACCAGAATCATGATGTTCACCGCCGTATTCTTCGCCGGCATGATGCCCAACGGACCAAGGTACTTGTGGTATGGTCCGCCCAGCGCTTTCAGTTCCTCGTTGGTCAACACCAGGGTATGAGGCGTGAACCACACCAGGAAGGCGCCGACGATGGCGATGGCCAGATATTTCATATATTTATTGTAGCGCACCGCGCCGTCGCTGCGACCCATGCCGCACCAAAGGTAATAGTTGGCCGACAGGAACAGGGTGCCGATCAAAACCGCCTGGATGATGAACAGCCAGGCGAAGATGCCGCCCATCAGGGTGATGCCCATCTGCTGGCTGTAGGCGTAAATCTCGGCGACCAGATAGTAGCCGGCGAACGGCAGCGGCAACAGCGCCGAAACGGCGATGAAGTTGGCCGTATATCCCATCCAGTCGTAGTGGGCCTTGGCCTCGGCGGTGCGGGCGCTGAGAAAGTTGTACGCTGCGTAGGCGCCGACTACCGAGCCGCCGTAAGCGACGTTGGCCACCACCCGATGCAGGTTGACCGGGTTCCACAGGTAATTATGGATGGCCAGCCAGGCATCGCCGCCGAAGGTGCCTACGGCGTCAACGATCTGGCCTTCCACCCCATGGGCGGGAACCGGACTCATGGTGAAGGTTATCCAGGCGTTGGCCAGGAACATCAAAACCGTGCCGACGACGTTGAGCAACAGACCCAGAGTCAAATGTATCCACTTTTTGTTGCCGCCCTGCAACCAGTGCCAACCGTAATAGTAAATATAAAGGCAGGCGCTCTCGGCGAAGAACAACAGCGCGTAGTAGAACATGGTCTCTTTGAAGATGTTGGCCAGATAGGCGAACACCGCCGGGTAGAACAGGATCAAACTGAACGCCGTCAGGCCTCCGAGAATCGCCGTCAGCGAATAAGCGGTGATCGAGACCTTGATGAATTCATAAGCCATATCGTCATAACGCTTGTCCCGCGTCTTCATGCCGATGGCTTCGATAATGAAAACGAAGATGGGAACCGCCAGCACGAAGGCGGCGAACCAGAGATGCAACTGAGCCGCCATCCACACCATGATCCGCCCGTTGACGCCGGCTATCGTCGGATAGTCGGCCTTGGTCAACATCGGCGCAGGCTTGTTGGCCGATGCTTCCGGCGCCTCGGCGGGCGCCGCCGTCCCGGCCTCTTCTCCTCCGGGAGCGCCCTTTACTTCGGCGACCGCCGCCTTACCGCTTTCGGCAGCCGCCTGCTCGGCGGCTGAAGCGGATGAGGCGCCAAGCCCCGAAACAGCGACAGAAAGCAAAAACAGAAAGGCGGCCGACAGTAACAGCGCCCCCCCCCTTCTCGCCGTAAAACACGACCTCATGCTCGCTCCCCTCAAAGATAAAGACTTAAACGAACCCTGCTCACTTATGGAAAAACAGATTGGTGCCCTGGGCGCTCATCAAGGCGTAATCCAGGCCGAAAAGACCGACGCCGAAAACAACAAACGCCAGGACAAAAACAACGAAAGAGTTTTTCATAATGCGTCCGCCCCCTGCTTAATACCTCAAAAACCATATAAAAAATGCGATGCTGCCGATCAGAGTCGCCAAAAAAACAAGCTTCCCCGGCAGCGTGCTGCCCGTACAGGCACATTCGGTAATTTGTTCGGAAGCCATTCGGCGCACCCTTTCTTAAATCAAAGCTTCTGTTATCATCATCCCATCAGGCAACTTATTCAAGCCGTCGGAATTTTAAAATCATGAATCCGTTTAAAAAAGAAAACCTCTTTCACACTGTCGTCTTCGCCGGGGCGCTCATTAACGGGATCGTTATCGTTCTGATCCTGGTCTTATACGTTTTCTGACCTCCCCGGCGCCCGATGAGGAACGCCGGGGAAATCATCATCTTATTTAGCCGCAGGCCCCGTACACTTGCAGAAAGCGCGCAGCTTGACGATCAAGCCGTCGATCTCGCCGTCGGTAAGGGTCTTGCCCCATGGCGGCATCATCGGCGATTTGCTGACCGACGGGCCGCCTTCCTTGATTACGTTCTTGATGTCGAGGTCCGTCAGCTTGCCCATCTCGTCGGCCTTGTTGAAATTCCTCGGCGTTACCGGGAAATCGGGGCTGACGTTGGGGCCGTCGCCGTTGCCGGCGGCGCCGTGGCACTGGACGCAGTAGAACTTGAAAATCGTCTCGGTGTCCGCAGCCTTGGCTGCGCCGGCGGACAAAAGGACGACGGCGAATGTAAGTACGATTGCCGATCTGATCATTTTCATATCTCCCTTTTGTCCTAGTTGGCGTCCGCCGCCGTAAACGAGGCGACGTGAGCTGCTACCTTCTCCATATCCGGCTTGCTGAGGATGCCGTCAAAATTAGGCATATCCTTAACCGGCTTGAAGACCTGCGCGTTGGCCAGATAGGCCAAAATCCAGTCCGGATTCAACCTGACCCCGGCGTCAACCAGCGACGGGCCGGTATTCCCGCCGACGAGCTTTCCGCCGGTCTGGTACTTGTGACAACCGCTGCACGGCATCTTCTTGATAAAGATCAGTTTGCCCTGGGGGTTGCTCTTTGGCGTCACCACGCCGGCCGGAACATCCTTCGAAACCAGGCCCATCAGGAAATCCTTGACTTCGCCCGCTTCGGCGGCGGCGAGTTTGGGATGATCCCCGGCATTCTTGTCGGTCAGGGAATTGTACTTCATCGGACGAATCGGCTGGGGATCGGCGAGCCACGCGCCCAGCCATTCACCCTTGAATTTGGACCCGGCGTACCAAAGCTCGGGGCCTTTCTTCGCCAATTGATCCTCGATCGTCTTCTCCTTGGCGGGACCGTCGGTGTAATGACATCCGCCGCAACCCTTGTCGGCGAAAACCTTGGCGCCGTCCGCAAAGCCGGCCGACGCCGACATCACAACCAACCCGACTCCAAGGGAAAAAGCTAATACAAACCTCATCCTAATCTCCTGTAGGCCGCCCCGGACGCAAAGACATGCCGAATAAAGGCTGTCTCTTGACCGGAGACCCTATTCATTAATTTTTCATCAGCCGATTTAAAGAAACGCAGCCTTGTAAAAGAAAAGCACGGACATAACCGGCCACGCCCTTCTTTAAGTTCCCCCCCCTAATAAACTTCAGCGCCTTACGCGCAGCTTTTTACAAGCCCAGCGGTTAGCTATCAAACAAATGTCCGCCCTGTCAACCCCATACAAAGTGGGTGATTATGCTTTGAGGTATTTTCCGCCTACCACGCCTGCTGCGGATAGAACCAATGTTCGATCATCCATACCGAATTATCAAGTTTCGGTTCTTTGCTTCTGTCCTTGAAATTATCGGGAGGCGAGCCGATTCCGGACCCCATGGCGATGTTGTGACACGAGTTGCATCCCAATGTGGGAGAGGCGTAGGTCTCGTAATAAAGAAACCCGAACAACGTCCCCGCCGCCAGAAAAACGGTGAGAAACCCGACCAGTTTCCTCATAAACCCGATCTTGAGCATATTCCCCAGAACATGCCGGAATTCCTTGAAAACGATGTCGCCGCCGGGTTCGTGCTTTTCCGTCTTCTCTGCGGATCGTTTGAAAAAATAAGGCAGGAAGGTCAGGCCTAAATACAGCGCGAACGCCAGATAAATGCCGAGAAAAGAGGCCATGGCGTCCTTGAAATGCATGAACGGAACAAAAAAGATCAGCAGGAACCATTCCGGCATCGGTATCTTCTCGCCTTCCAGCGGCGTCGGAATCATTTCCGGGTCGGCGGTCGGCATGGGGAGGTAAACGGCGAGGGCGGCAATGATGATGATAAAGGGAACTGAAAGCAGCATATGCCTGAGAAGATACCTGGGAATGCCGCCTTTGCGCTTGCGCACCTTGGAAAAGATATGAAGGTCCAGCAGCACGATGGAAATAACGGGAAGGATCACCACATGGGCGACAAAGTTCCTGTTCATGGTGAAGGCGTCGATAAGGAACTGCTGGAGGGAAGGGCCGATATAAGGAATGAACCCGAAATAATTGGCGATCATTTCCATCCACCAGTAACCCTTCCACTCCCACGGCAGGATAAATCCGGTCAACAGCAACGCCCCCATCGGCAACAGCAGCAGCCCGCCGGTTATCCAGATGATCCGCGAGCGCGCCTCAAAATTAAGAAAATCCTTTCTCAACAAACTCCTGACTACATGAATAACCAGCACGAAAAATAAAAAGAAGGCGCCCCAGCGATGGCCGTCCCTGAGCCATGCGCCGACGGGAACATCCCAGTTTTTATAAAAGCCCTGTACGCTGAGATAAGCCTCGGCCAGGTGAGGCTGATAAAACAGCGTCAGGAAAATGCCGATCAGCAATTGAAGGCAAAGCAAAAGAAGGGCGATGCCGCCGAAATAATAGCGCCAGTGAAATTTCTCAAATCTCATACCGATTCCTATCTTTTTACCGGAACGAATTTCTCTCCGCCCTTGCCCGCCTCGACCCGGTAAATGAACGGATGCTTGACCGCGACGCCGTCGGCGTCCCAGCCGGTCGCCCCGGTGACGCCGTGGGATTCTTTGCCGCCCAGCAACGCCTTCTTTACCTTCGAGCTTTTCAGCGAGTCGGCGGCCTTGACCGAGTCGGCGACAACATTGAAGGCGTCATAAGCCAGAGCGGTGAAGCGGTCGGGAGCGCCGGAATTTTTCTCGGCGTGGCTTTTCATGAATTCAGCCGTTTCGGGAGCGCCGTTATCGGGAGAAAAAGTGGCGTAAACCAGAGAACCGCGCACCGCCTCGCCTCCCTTCAGAAATCCGTCGTTGAACAGGTCCTCGCCGCCGATGATCGGCAGTTTCAGGCCGGCCTCGGCAATCGCCTGGGCGATAACCGCCCCCTCTTTTGCGCCGCCGGTATAGATAACGGCCTGCGGCATGGTCGGGTTGTTCTTCAGGACCTGAACGACGGCGGAGATATTATTTTCGCCGGTAAAAGTGTCGTAAGTATCCGTTTCAACCGCAATAGCCCCGCCCTGGGCGGAAATCGTCCGCTTGAAATGGGAGCTGAGATCGAGAGAGTAATCATAGGCCGAGGATGTCACCACGGCGTATATCTTGTATCCCAACTCGCCGGCGGCAAACTTCATCAGATCGTCAACGGCGATGTTCTCGGATAAGGAATACTGAAAAACATAATCGCCGCTACGGCCGATTTGCCTTCGGGAGCCGACCGACATCAGAATGGTCCCGGATGAATTAGCCAAATGGGTCGCCGCGAAAGTGGACCATCCGGTAGGCGCCGCAAAGACGGCGATGGCGCCCTGGCCTACAAGATTATTAAAAATCTCGCGGGTCAGCGCATCGCCGCCCTTGTTGTCAAAGTGGAGAACCTCAAATTTTTTGCCGCCGAGGCCGCCGCCGGCATTGAACCGCTCGGCCGCCATCATGACGCCGTCGACTACGGCCAGGCCGTAAGCCGCCTCGTCGCCGCTCTCGGGGCCGATGACGCCGACCTTAAGGCTCCTCTCCCTTTCTTCCGGCGCGGAAGCAGGCGCGCCCATCGCTTTGGGCCTGGCCGCAAGATCAAGGGCCTTCACGGCTTCCTCCGGCGCCATCCAGTCGGGCCGGCCCGCCGGTTTCGACTTGGCCGTTTCGGCGGACGGCTTGTCTCCGCCCGCCGTCAGCAAACCGAGAAGATAAGAAGACGCCGCGCCGCCAAGGGCGAAGGCAATCAAAAATATGACCAGTGTTTTCTTGTTCATAAGCCGCCCATCCCTAATCGGCCTCGACCCAGTTATCCGAATTGGCGAGAAGCGCCTTCACCAGGTCTTCCTCGACAAGGAATACCCGTTCGGCGTCGTCGTTCTTGGCGAAGTATCCCCGCCTTACCTTGTCCCGTATCCCGATGTTAAGAGCCGAAGGCTTGTCCTGGTCCACGCCGAGAACGGACACCTTGATTTTAGGAGCGTCCAGGCCGTAGGTCCCGAGTTCGGAAGGCTCCTCGTCCAGGAATTCCTTGACCTCGGCGTTCTTCAGATCAAACAGGGTTTGCAGCACCTTGGCCTGATCGGCCCGCGCCTCCTGCGGCTCGACCATGCCCCATTTGCCCTGGTCATGAACGATCACCACCTTGTCCGTTTTTTCGCGCTCCAGTTCAAGGCGGCGCAGCTTCGACGGATCGAGGGCAAGCACGGCCTTGTCCCTCAGCGAATAGACGGTGGCGCCCACTTCCTTGCGCACGTCGGAATGAATGCGGAAAACACGGGTTTCCCCTTCGAATCTGGCGTAGGCGATGTTGAGAGTCGGCCCCTTGTCTCCCAGTTGGATGATCGTGTCCTTGCCGTTGACCTTGATGCCGAACGCCCGCTTGGGATCGTCCAGGCCCAGTTCCTTCTGCTTCTCGATGCTCGGCATTTCAAACAACACCGCGTCTTTCCTGGAATTGACGATATTCTTCAAAAGTTTGGAGATGGCTTCCTGATCGCCCTTCGCCCTCAGCGGCGCGGTCAGCCACCATCCGTCCTTTTCCTTAACCGCCCTGACCTGGATTTCCTTATCGTCGCTCCTTGTCCAGAATTCATCCACGTCATCGGCGCCGTAAGGCAACAGTTTGAGATTGGCTTCCTCGACTTTTTTGGCCACGTCGGATCGCTCGTCAATCAGCGAAAAAGCGCCGGCGACGGCGACCAGCATGACAATCCAGAAAGCGGTTTTCCTGAACAGCTTCAAGCCGCCCACCTCCTGCGGGCGACGACGGCGCCGCCGACGGCGAGAATCAGCGACGGCGCAATCACCACCGACAGCCAGAAGACAAGTTTGCTTTGAGTGTCGGAAAGAGGCATCGGCGTTACCCCCACCGTTTTACGCCTGACGGAAATAAGGGAGGTTTCCTCGGCCAGCCAACTGATCATATTCAAAAAGTAATCCTTGTTGCCCATAAGGCCGATGTGGGCGTTGCCGACAAAGTCGGAATCGCCGACGACGACGATCTTGCCCCACGAGCTGAGTCCTTCCTCCTGCGATCCCTTAAGCGCCTTTCTGGTGGTCTCGTCCATGCCCGCCGTTTCGTCGGCTGCCGAGTCAACGGGGGGCTTGCTTTCTTCGCCCTCGACCTTAACCGTAGTCACCGAAACGATGTTGATGGGGCCGCGCCGATCCAAAGCCGGATTGAACTTGATATCGTCCTCGTTCAGCTTGCCCTCGGTCATCGACCAACTGTTGGCGCCGGTCTTGGCCAGATTGTAGCTGCCCTTGGTCGGGTCTTCCGTAATCTCCACCGAACGGGACACGGGGTAGAAGGTGGCGACGCTGAAATCGCGGCCCAGAGGATGATCCTTGTGATACTCGGTAACCACCGGCGTCAGATAATTGGCGCCGATCATCTGGCCGCGTTTGTCGATAACGATATCGTTGCCGACGACAAATCCGTAATCGGCCAAATACTTGGCGAGAACGGGGGTCGGGCTGGGATCGAGCATAAAAAGCGCTTTGCCGCCCTTGCCGATATAATCGGCGAGTTTTTTCAATTCGCCTTCCAGAAAATCCTTCTTGGGACCGCCGACCACCACAACGGCGGCGTCCTCGGGAACAGCCCCCTCGCCGACCAGCAAAAGGTCCTTGACCTTGAAGTTATCCTTTTCCAGGGCTTCCTTGGCCGTCTTGTATCCGGGCTTTTCGGCGTCATCAAGAGGATGCTCGCCATGCCCGTTAACGAAGTAAATGGTCTTCACCTCGTCCTTGAGAACCCTCAACAGGGAATTGGTGACCTTTTCCTCGGATTCAAAGCCGACGATTTCTTCGCGGTCGCCGCTGCGGATCAAGGTGGTGCGATATGAGGTCACCCCGTACTTGGCGGTCTCGACCGGCCTCTTGTCGGGATCGACGAACCAGTACTTGAACTTCGGCGAATGGTAGGAATACTCCTGCAACAGGTCGTTCATCGCCTGTCTGGTCCTTTCATCGGATCGATAAAAGGCAATGGCGTCCACGTCCCGCTCCAGCGTCTTCAGTATCTTCACAGTCTGCGGCGACAGGGAGTACCTTTTGGTCGCGGTAAGATCGATCCGGTACTTGTACCTCATGGACGTGGCGCCGATCATGCCGATAATAACGGCGAAAATACCGATCATCAGCAGCATGTTGGCGCCGAATTTGGTGGAGCGTCTGGCGATAAGGCCCCTGACCCCGGCGAAGTTGACGTAAAGAGAAACCATTGTCAGCAGCAGGCCGCCCCAGACCAGCAGCAGGGGAACGGCGCTGAACTCGCCGGTAATCGCGTAGGTGACGCCGCCGGCGAGAAGGGAAACAACCCCCAGCAGTCCGAGAAAAACAGGCTTGGAGTTATTCATCCCCGCCACCTGTGCGTTTCAATCGAGCGCAGGGTCAAAAACAGGAACATGACGATAAAGCCTATGTAGTAAAGGATATCCTCGGTATCGAGCACGCCCTTGGCCAGGCCGGCGAAGTGATCGTTGATGGAAAGATAGCCGATGACCCGGCCAAGACCCGGCGAAACATACATTACCGACATGCTCATCAGATAAAACAGGAACAGCAGCCCCAGCGCCAGAGAGGCGGCGATAATCTGGTTCTCGGTTACCGAAGAGGTGAAAAGCCCCAGCGAGATGAAGGCCGCCCCCATCAAAAAAAGACCGAAATAGCCGGTGATGACAGGCACTATTTCAGGCTCGCCCAGGTTAATCAGCAAAATGGGGTAGGTGACGGTGGACGCCAGCATGGCGGCAAACACCGTCAGGCAGGCCAGAAACTTGCCGATAACCAGCTCCCAGTCCCGAATCGGGTAGGTGAGAATGAGTTCCATGGTGCCGCTCTTTTTCTCGTCGGCCAGCAGCTTCATCGACAGCAGCGGCATCATCAGCAGCATCACCATCGACATTTGGCCGAACATCGGCCTCACCACCGTTTCGGTGACGTTCAACAGGTTGTACTGCTTGGCCAGCATGGGGTCTCCCTGCGCCTTGAAACTCAGCAGGGAGTAGTAATCGACCAACTGGTTGAACATAAAGCCGGTTATCACCAAAAAGATGGCGATAACCGCATAGGCGATAATGGAATTAAAGTATGAACTAAGTTCTTTTTTGTAAATAAGCCCGATGTTCCGCATACTTAGGCGCCTTCCTCTTTCGTCACCAGATGGAGAAAGACGTCCTCCAGACTCGCCTGAACGGCGCGCATCTCCACCAGGTCCCAGTTGTTATTGACGATCACCGGCGGAATGCTTTGACGCGCATCGGCGCCTTTCTTGATGCTGACGATGAAAACATTGGAGTCCTTGTCATGTTCCACCTTGGCGACCCCTTTAACCTGGCGGATTTCCTTCATTATCGCCTGGGAAGGGCCGTTAATGATCATGTGCATTTTAGTGGCTTCATGAAGGTTCGACACCAGATTTTCCGGAGTATCCACCGCCACCAGCTTGCCTTTGTCGATAATCACGATCTTCTTGCAGACCATGCTGACTTCGGGAAGGATGTGGCTGGAAAGAATCACCGTGCGTTGCCCGGCCAATTCGATGATCAGCTTCCTGATTTCCTTGATCTGGCGCGGATCAAGACCGTTGGTCGGCTCGTCAAGGACAAGAATCTCCGGATCATTTACCAGCGCCTGGGCCAGCCCCACCCTTTGCCGGTAGCCCTTGGACAGTTCGCCGATCATCCGCTTGGCATATTCGGCGAGACCGCACTCGCTCACCACCTTGCCGACGCGCCTCTTGACGTCCTTGGCGTCCACGCCCTTAACGCCGGCGACGAAGTTCAGGTAATCCTCGACCGCTATGTCCTTGTACAGCGGCACGTTCTCCGGCAGATAGCCCAGCCGCTTGCGGACCTCCAAAGAGTCCTCAAAACAGTCAAATCCGGCGACTACGGCCTTTCCGCCGGTGGCGGGGAAAAAGCAGGTGAGAATCCGCATGGTGGTCGTCTTCCCGGCCCCGTTAGGGCCGAGAAACCCCAACAGCTCGCCTTTTTCCGCCGAGAAGGTAAGTCCGTCGATGCCGAGATGTGTGCCGTAATCTTTCGTCAGGTTCTCAACTTCGATCATGACGGTTCTTTTTCTTTTTTCTGTTGTCCCGCGCCGGTTTTTTCTTTGTTTTCCATGCCCAGACCGTCTCTCATATAAACCCCCGGAACGCTTTTGTCTTTCAGCGCCGCTTCAATCGGCCTGTCTTTTTCCGGCGTTTCCAAAAGAGTGATCAGCGCCCTGTCGCCCTCAAGAAGCTTTTTGATATCCTTTTGCGGCCAATCATTTTCCCAGTTGCCGATTATGCCGTTCCACGCCTGCGCGATGGCGACGACTTCGGCATCCCTGAGCTGTTCGATATCCACTCCCTGCGCCCTGGCGATATCTATATATCTTTTCATGAAATGCGTCACAACGATAAACGGGGGGCCGCATCGCGAACAGTACTTGAGTATTTTTTCTTCCGGGTGACAGGCGGAACACCGCTTGAACGCCAGCTCCATCGCCTCGGCGGCGGAGTAAGAAAGATATCCCCTCGCCTTCGCCTGACTGATGACCCTGTCGCCCATCGGGTTAGGCACGACGACGACCAGACCCGCCATCGCAGCGATAACAAATCCCGTAAGGAAAAATTTCTTTTTCATCGCTTTCGTTTGTGATCGTGGGTTATTCCGGCGGTCGTAAAAAATTACTCCAAAAAATCCTCCCCCTTGCTTCAAGGGAGAGTTAGAGGGGGTCGTTGCGGCAACCTCCCCTGCCCCCTCCCTGGTAAGGAGGGGAAAGCGCGAGGGCCGCCATAGGCCAATAATTAAGGCCGCCGGTATTACACATAACACCAAAGGCCTAAATCAAGAAGAGGCCGACGGCGATTCAATCGCCTCCGGCCCCCCCTTAAAATCTAACCCCGTCAAGAACCTGCAAACCAGCCGCTCACAAGCCCTTGTTTCGCCCGTTTCCGGGTTCCGGCGGCGAAGCCGGAACCCTTCAACGGCATATAGTTATTCCTTCGCCTTGATTCCAACGTTTTCCGGCGTCTTGCGCAGACCGCCTTCAACGTATCCGCTGCCCTTGAGAGCGCCTTCGGCGGCACGGCCTGGAATGGCGCCGCCGCCTTCGAGCATTCCGTTGACCTCGGCAAAAGCCTTGCTCTTGGAAGCGTTCAAAGCCGTAACGTCATCCTTGAGCGGCTTGAAGGTCGACTTGGGATTCAAGTACTCTTCGATGGTCTTGGGCGCGCCGACGTCGGCCATCGCCCGCACAAAGGCGATCAGGTTCCAGATGTCCTGGTCCTGAAGGATGTTGCCCCAGACCGGCATGGCCGAGGACAGATTAGCGGCCTCGCCGCCGCCCTTGATGACTTCAAAGAGCTGCAGGTTGGACTTCTTGTTCATGTAGTCGCCCTTGGTCAGGATGCGCGGGCGCGGTTCGACGGACAGCGCGTTCGGACCATCGCCCTGGAGACCCCAGCCGTGACAGGCGACGCAATAGAAGTAGTACCACTGCTTGCCGGCGTTAGGATCGGCGCCGGGAACCAGCGTTTCCTTGAAAGTCGGCGACCAGTTATGCGTCCACTGGTTATAGATGCCTTCGCCTTCGGTGGGCTTCCTGACGCGGTCCCACAACTCGGTCTTGCCCGAGGCGGCACCGTAGCCGCTGATGTTTTTAATGTCGGATTTCTTGTCTTTGTTGCTGAAAGCCTTGCCGACGCCGGTCAGGCGATCAAACGGCGCGACGCCGTAGGTGCTGCCGGCGGTGCCGGTGCCCATGGATTGGGATTCCTTGGCGTAGGCGTCTGTCGCCGCCTTCAGGTCCGCGTCCGTATGGACGGGGCAAACCACTTTCGCGCCATCACTGAGCGTACACCTGGCTTCTTCCGCCTTGGCGCCCGTAGACGCCGAAACCAGCAAAAATGTGCCGAGAGCCGCCATCCACGCTGTTTTAATCTCAAGCCGCATAATTATATCCCCCTTGCCTAGAAAAAACTTTTATTACAGCCACAATTTAGAAATTTCTTCACCGTTTACTTTAACCAATGAATTCCGGGTTATGTCGGTGAACCAAATATCCCCATGGCCATCAACATCAAGTCCGTCAGGCTCGCTGGACCCCAGCGTCACCTTAACCTCCAGAAAACTCTTGGACCCAGTATCAAACACGCCTAGCCTACCCACATGCCCGAGAGAAAACAAGATATTTCCTCTCTTGTCTACCGCCATTCCTTCAATAACCCCCCTGACCGGCAGATCATACCCTTCAAACTTGCCGTCAGCGGGATTAAACATCCCTAATTTGCTCCTGGTGCGGGCGCCGAACCAGATGACGCCGGACGCATCCATGATGATATCCTTGGGGCTGAGAAACGCCTCGACGAACGGAAATTCCTTAATGGCGCCGCCGTTCGGATCAAGTACGCCGAACTTGTCGCCCTCGGTTTCGACAAACCATACCTGACCGTCCTTATCCAGCAGTATTCCGGTCGGACGGCTGTTTTTGGTCGGAACGGCATACTCGATAAATTTCTCGGTTTTCGGATCAAATCGCCCGATCGCGTTGCCGTAGAACTCGGTAAACCAGACAATGCCCTTGCCGTCGACGATCAGCCGACGCGGAAAGCTGTCAATCGTCGGGATATCATATTCCTTGAACGTCTTGGCGACGGGATCAAACACGCCTAACTGATTGGCGTCCTGTTCGGTGAACCACAACCTGCCCGAAGGATCAAAGGCAAAATCGGTGGGAAAGCTGTTCGACGTCGGAATGTCATATTCGGCGAAGGTTTCCTTGTCGGGCTGAAACACGGCGATCTTGCCGGCATTGGCTTCAAGAACCCAAACCGAGCCGTCTGCGGCGGCGATCACCCTTGACGGCAAGGCATTGTCCGTCGGCAAGGGATAATTCTTGAAGGCGCCCCCCCACTCCTGGGCATGTGTGGGCGAGAACCCGACAAGGCAGAGCAGCGCCGCAAATAAAAAAAATTTCACTTCCCGGCGCCTCGTCTTGAAATAAAGACGAACGCCGCCCCGACCGCCAGCAGCATTCCGAAGGCGAGAATTAAATTAAGATAGCCGCCGTCGGCGGACTTGTTCTTTTCCGAGGCGGCCTTCTTGATCGAAGCGGAATCATCGTTATTCCCGGCCATGGCCGTCCCGCCGATATCCAGCATTCCCAACCGCCTGGCCTCAGTATTGGATTCAGAGAACCACAGCCGCGACCGCCCGACGTCAATAGCGATGCCGCCGGGCAGGCTGCCGGGAGTGGGGATGACATATTCCTTGAACAACGCCTGTTCGGGATCAAACATGCCGACCTTGTTCTCAAGATACTCCAGAAACCATATTTTGCCGGAGGCATCGACGACCAGATCGCTGGGCAGGCTTCGCGCCGCAGGAAGCATCGCCTCGTCAAAACGCTCGCTGTCGGGGGAGAAAACGCCGAGCCTGTTGTTTCTCACCTCGACGAACCAGATTTTCCCCTTTGCATCGACGGCAAGCTCGCCGACGCCGGAAAAAAGCGCCGGTATTTCATATTCGTTGAATGTCGCGCTCTTCGGGTCAAACCCGGCGATTTTATTGGCGTTGGCCTCGCCGAACCAGATGATCCCCTTGCCGTCAATGACAATCCCCCTGGGATAGCAATCGACGGTCGGAATCGGATAGCCCTTCAACGTTCCATCCGCCGGATCATACCGGTAAAGCGCGTTTTCGCCGGGAACCAGGAACCACACGTTCCCCTTGCCGTCCACCAGCAGGTCCTCGGGGATCACCCTGTCCTGATCGACCAGCAATTCCCCGGCGCCGGCCTTGAAGTACAGGTCATGTTTTTTGAAAGAGCCGTCGGCAGGCGATAATTCGCCGAGGATATTCGTTCGATCGACGGTATCCGCCCACCTCTGCACGGTAATCCAGATTTTGCCCTGCGGCCCGACGGCGATCCTGGACGGTCCGACATTGCCCCACGACGCGGGAACGGCAAAGGAACGAAAAGTTTTTGCCTCGGGATCGTACGCCGCTATTTTTTTGCCGATCTTCTCGGCGAACCATACCTTGCCGGCGTCATCGACGATGATCGCGTTGGGCGCGCTAAGATCGTCAGGCAGCAGGACTTCCTGAATCGACGGAGCGGCGGCGCCTGCCCCGCCCGACGCCGACAGGCATGCAACCACCGCGAGGACGGTAAAAAACTTCAGGCAAGCTCCATATTGCATCTTGTCTTGCCGCTCTCGCTTACCAGGTCATCGTCGGCTCGTAAAAGTGCCTGAGCTGCCAGTTGGCGTCCTTGTAGGACTGGCCGACGCCGGCGGTATCGCCGATCTTGTACTTGCCGACCTTGATCTGCTGCTCGCGCTCTTCCCGATAAAACTTGCCGATGTTGGCCGGCGGCAAGGCCTGGCGCGTCCCCATCATGAAATTATGGCAGGACAGGCACCCCGTGGACTTGGCCGGATAGCCGCTGCCGACAACGCCGCCGATCAGCCCGCACCAAACGAGCAAAGCGCCCCCCCACATAAGAAGCTTCTTGCTGCGGGACGCTCTTTCCCCGGACCATCTCTTCCTGCCGAACAGCAGCGGCATCGCCAGGAAAAAAACGACAAGTCCGACCGGCAGCCAAAACGTAAAGACAGGCCGCAACGCGACATTATCCCCGGCCAGATACCAGAAGGGCTGAAAGATGGCGAAAAGATACCACTCGGGGGCCGGAATAAACATGCCCTCGTCGGGCAAAGGCGGCATGGCGGGATCGGTCGGCACCATATAGTAAACAGACAAGGCGACAATCGCCGCCAGCGTCAAAACAACGCAGACGCCGGCCTTGATCACATGCCTCGGCCAGAAACGATAAAACTCCTGAGGATAGGGCGGATCGTACTTGGGATCGCGGAACATCTCGGTATCTGCCATGTCTTAAATCCTCCCCTGCCCTACAACGGCTCTGAAATGCCGTGACGCCTCACCATTGCAAAATGGAAACGTAACAGCAGAACCAGAACGATAGGTAAAATCAACACATGAATGACGAACGCCCGGTTGATCGTAAAGGTATCGAGCAGGAGATTTTTCAAAAAGTCGCCGACGACGGGCCATGTTTCAAAATAATCGACCCATAACGCAAAGGACCAATAGGCCCGCCAGTCCCAGGGCAGGATGATCCCCGTCGCCAGCAACAGGACAACCACCAGAAACTGCAAAACTCCGGACGTCCAATTTAATTCGCGGGGGCGACGATAAGCCTTCTGGTAAAAAACGGTGACCACATGGGTAAGGATGGCGGCGAGCAGCACGGTGGCGCCCCAACGATGCATGTTCCTGAAAAACCAGCCGAAAGAACCGTCGTTGCTCATCGCCTCGATGCTTTTCAGCGCCAGCTCGGGATGAGGAGTATAAAAGAAAAGCATGTAGACGCCGGTCAACGCCTGAAGCGCGATAATGAACAACGATATCCCGCCGAAACAGTAAAAAAACATATGGGCGGGAACGGCCTGTCCCATTTTCCGTCTGGAATTGTCCCTCAGCCCGACCCTTTCGTCCAGCCATTCGCTAATTTTTGCCAGCATTCCTTATTTTTCCCCCGTCTCAGGCTTTTTGGCCGGCGCCGGCGGCGTATCCATTTTTTTTATCGCCGCCACGTCCTGGCCGTCGGTTTCCCCCGTAAAATCTATTTTCCAGGTATTGGTTTCCTCATCGACATTCAGCGGAATCCCGGTGCGCACGGCCATCATATCGCCGAAAGCAGAAGGTACTTTATATTCGATGGTCACATCGGCATGTCGGCCCTTGACGACGCTGCCGACGATTTCGACCTTAAACCCGGAAGGATACTTGTCAATGATCTCAATGAATTTCGGCTGACCGAGATTGGACTGTTTGGAACTGATCAGCTTGTAGGCCTCGCGAATCAGAAGATTCCCCCCCCTGATCTTGGCTTCGGAAATGTATTCATAAAATTTTTTAACGACGGCCTCGGCTTTTTCCTCAGGCAGCGGCCGATCCTCGCCGCATCCGGCCGCAAAGCCGCCGACTGCCGAAATCAAGGCAATCGCAAATGTTCTTTTAATGAAAGAAACCATTTTCATTTTTCCCGAACGCCGTCCCCTGAAAACTCTCATCCCCCCTTCTTATGGAAGGGGGGATGAGTTTTCAAGCCGTATCAACAAGCCTGAGCGAACAACCTAGAGGCTGTCAACCACCTTGTTGATCGTGATTTCACCCGGCTCAAGCAGACCCGGAAGAGTCTGGGCCTTGTCGTAGTCGCCTACCGACAGGTTGGACGGTCCCTTCGCCGTATCGTCCACGAAGAACTCCGCCCGCATTTCCAGGTGCAGAGGACCGCAGAAGTGCTGACAGAAGACGCTGTACTCGCCGGCGATGTCGGCGACGAACTCGGTCACCGCAGTGATGCCGCGCGGCAGGCTAAGGTTGGTCTTAAGCCCATACGGCCCATAGATCAAAAAGCCCATGGTGACGTCAGGGTTCTTGGTGATGCCCGCCGCCTGGTCGATGTTGGTGACGAAGATGCGAACCTTGTCGCCCTTGTTCACCCTCAACATACGCGGGATATAGCCGTAAGAGAACGCCTTGACGTGGAGTTCCTTTACGCCGTCCACGGTGCGAACGCCGGGCTTTTCAGTGGACTTCGGCAGATAAGTGATCTTCGCGCCGGAGCGGTGAGCAGGAGCCAGCATCGGGGTCGAGGCGCTGATAAGCCCGCCCTTTTCGGCTTGGCCCATGGTCCAGTCCTTGACCTGATCGCCGAAGATGGACTTGGAGTTATGAGGCTCGCCGTCCACGGGGATGATTTTCAGGGTCTTGCCGTAGGTCGGACTGGCTTCCCTGGCGTCCCACATCTCGAAGTTAACCGGGTAAACAACGCCCGTCGGAGTGAACAGGCCGGTCGAGAACTTGTTCAGCGCGAAAACGTAGCTGTTGTCGGCGCTGATCATGATGTGGCCCGTGCGATAGTGCGTCGGGATTTCGTCAACCACCTCAAGTTTGTTAAGGTCGATTTTCACGTTGGCGTCGGCGACGAAGCAGCTTTCATAAGCGTACTTCGAGGTCAGGCCGTCGTGAGAGTCCTTGCCGGGATGGTAGGGACCGCCGTCCTTGTTGTAAACGTCCATCACCGAGTGAAGCGGACCGGCGCAGGTGGGGAACACCTTCATCACCGCCAGCTTTTCAACATCGATAACCGTCATCGTCGCCGACAGCTTGTCGCTGACGATAACCTTGGTGCTCTCTGGGATCACGTCGGTGCCGTGCGGATTCTTGCCGACCGGAATTTCCTTGATGTACTTGAACGGGTTGGTGGAGAAAACGCCGACCGTCGAGTGGTAGTAGTTGCCGGAGAAGATGTAACGGCCCTTCTTGTCGGCGTCCAGATAGTCGGGAGCGCTGGGCGAAGGACCCCAATCGATGATCTGGGTCTTGCCGGACTTGATCTCGACCTTCGCCATCTTGCCGGTGTACTCGCCGGAGCCGTACAGGTACTCACCCTTGGGATCCATCGTAATATGGTGAAGACCGAACGGGAACGGCATGGCCATTATCCGCTGCAACATGCCGGTCTGCAAATTGATTTCGCAGATGGTGTTGGCGCCCTTGTCGTTGACGTAGGCGAACGTTCCGTTGGATGAGAAATTCTTGTTGCCGGCGTTGGAGCCGCCGAACAGGATTTCATGAAGATCGACGCCGCAATCGATGTGACGGTACGTCCTCATCGACGGAATGCCGATGACGGCGACTTTGCCGTCAAGACCGCCGGCGTTGTACATGATCATCGGATCGATGGTCGGCGAGTCGGTCGTCGACGTGCCGCCGTCATAGTTCAACCAGTCGCGGTCGCCGCCCTGGCTGGCCAATTCGGCGCTTGCAGTCCCCGAAGCGGCGATGCCGACTGAAAAAAGCATCCCCGGAAGAAGACCCTTATAAATGAACTTGCTTAACTTTCCATGCATGTTCTTACCCCCTTTGTATTGCACAGTAATTCCCTTTACTTCCTGTGAAGCCGCAGTCCCGGAATTAATCAAGCCGACCGGAAAAACGCCCTCGTAAATCGATCATCAGAATTGTCTAAACCCCAGTTATCAGCAAAATAATCAAAACCCGAACTACAGGGCGCTTGACGCCCTGTACACTTCAATAACTTGCCGGCAGAAAAATACCGGCCCGATTAATGTGGAACTACTTACGATTATTTAAGAACCTAGTTCCGCAATCTAATATAAATCGGGCGATTTCTCCCCCCAGTTCACGCGATTGTGATTTTCCAGTTGTCCCCCTCCCTTGTCAAGATTTTTCGCCTGATCGCCTGAATTTTCATATCCCTAATGAATCAAGGGGCTTTCGCCGCTTATGATTCCCGCTCGTTTTTCCGCCTCTGGACGGAACCGAAAACAAACACGCCGACACCGGCGGCGATAAAAAACAGATCAATGCCGTCCGTCTGATCATACATAAAGCGGGTAACGACAATATCAATCAGCCCAATAATGACAAGAATAACGCCGAAGAACTGTTTTTTAAGCCCCTTGGGCGGCTTGAGGCCGTCGCGCATTTATTTGACAAAAAAGCCGAGAACGAAAGCTTTATACAAAATCATCGTGCCGCTGATGTTGAGGAAGGCGAGAACGCAGAGAATTGCGCCGCAACTGTCCTTGACCCTGCCGGGATTGCGCCTCATGACGCCGACCGAGGATAACAGGCGCACCAGGACGACGCCGGTGATCAGAAAAGCTACGCATATGCCGACGGCGTAGAAAAAGGCAAGGATCGCTCCCGTCATCGCCGTTTTCGGCTGCGAGGCGATGCCCATAATCTTGGACAAGGTCGGGGTGATGCACGGCGAATAGACAAGGGCGAAGGCGATCCCCAGCAGCAGCGACATAAAAGCAATATAAAGAGGAGTGTCCAGCTTTGTGATAAAGGCAACGCGGCCATAAAGCGTCATAAACAAGCCGATGAGCAGGATAACGATGCCGGCGATAACGGAAAGGGTTCCGCTGTGATAGGCCATCAAGCGCCCGACGGGCAGCCCTGTCGCCGTCATCAGGGCGTAGGGCGCGCTGAACCCGGCCATGTAAATCACGGACGGAAACACCGTGCGCCGAACCATGGACGGAGGCGCTCCCCTGCGCCAGGCCATGAAGTAAAGGCCGATGATAAAAGCCATGAAAAACGGGCTGATCTGGGCGATACAGGCCTGCCAGATCGAAAAGAAAGAAGCAAACCCCTGTAGGCCGGCCTCGAAAAATCCGACCACTAGACCAGCCCCTCAAGCCATTTATAGAAATCTTCCTCGACATCCTTGATATTGCCGTAGAAAAACTTCTTCACCTTGCCGTCCTTATCAATAAAGACGGTGGTCGGCGGTTGCTTGACGCCGTAAGTCCTGGCGATCTTGTTGCCCGCGTCAAAACCGGCGGGAAAGGGAATGTCCCATTTACCGACCGTTTCCGCGAACTTGTCGCGGGAATCCTGGATGCCGATCATCAGGAAAGCGAGGCGTTGGTTCTCGCCGTGAAGCTTGAAGGCTTTCTTGAACATCGGAATCGAATCATTGGAGCACGGGCACCATGACGACATGAAAGTGACGACCTGACCCCTGCCGGGATGATCGGTCACTTCCCTGGTCTCGCCGTTGAGCAGGGTGAGCGTCGCCTTGGGCGCTGCGACGCCTTCCGCCAGCGGCTTGATGTCGTCGCCCAGACACCCGAACAGCGCCGGGATCAGGAAAACAACAAGAGCGGGGAAATTAAAAACGTATCTTGTCCAGTTCATTGCTCAACAATACCTCGGTCATTCCCCCGGCGAACGTGTAACTGACGATGCCCTTCCCATCGACGAAAAAAGTGGTGGGCAAGCCATACACGCCGAAGGCCTCCTTGATTTTATCATCGGCGTCAAGCCCCGCCGGAAAAGTTATCCCCGCCGCCTTGACGAAGCCCATGGCCGCGTCCTCCGTGTCCTGGATGGCGACGCCGAGAAAGACGACCTTGCGGGCCGGATCGTCCTGTTTAATATTGAACTCCCGGTAGGCCTTTTCAAGATGCGGCGCTTCAACCTTGCACGGAAGGCACCATGAGGCGAAGAAATTAACCACCATCGCCTTGCCCTTGTGATCGGCGCTGTTGAACTCCCCGCCGTCAAACAGTTTGAGGACAAAGTCGGGCGCAGGCTCTCTTTTGACGATTACCTCTTCCTCGCAGCCGATAACCGGCGGCAACAGCAGCGCCGACCATAAAACGACCGCAAGAACCCGCCCCGTCAATCTCATTCAAGAACCTTTTCCAGATCATTTCTGAGCATCGCCGCCGTAATGCCGCCGGCGCGAATACGACTGATAACGCCCTTGCCGTCGATAACGAAGGTGACAGGCATGCCGTGAACCCCATATGACCGCCCGATCTTGCCGTCCCTATCAAAGCCGGCGGCAAAGGTGTAGCCGTGGGTTTTAGCGAACTCCTCGGCTTTCTTCTCGGTATCCTGAACGGCGACGCCGACGAAAACCGTCTTGCGGGCGGCGAACTCCTGATGCGCGGCCTCGATATCGGAAGCCTCGACGCCGCAGACCAGACACCACGAAGCAAAAAAATTAACGACCACCGCCTCTCCCCTGTGTTCGCCGAGGCGAAAAACGCCGCCGTCGAAAAGGCGGAGGATGAAATCAGGCGCCGGCCCTTTCTCGACGGCTCCGGCCCCTGAACCCCCATCACACCCCGACAGGAAAAGCAGGCACAACAACGCCGGCAAAATCCCTTTGCTCATTTACCCGCCTCGACATAATCGGGGACCGGCAGGGTCCACTGGAAAATCCTTTCCTTCATTCCCTCGGGCTTGATCGTCAACGTCAGGGCGTCCCCCTCCTTGCCGATTTCCGGAAAGGTAAGAATGCCCTGGCGATGATGCTTGTCCACGTCTTCAAACAGAATCTGCCAGCCGACGGCCTTCGTCTCGCGGCCCTCGCCGTTGGTAATCGTGGTGATCCTGCTCATGTCCCACGAGGGAATAATCCCCGTGTGGGTATTCACATAGACGATAAAAACCGCCTCATCGCCGTTCGTCGGCTGCGCCTTCAGCGCCAGATACGGCATAAAGCGGCGGTGCTTGAGCGGCATATATATAATGTCGAAGTAAAGATCGCTCTCGCCGAAATCCAGCCGCCACAAATGCTTTTTGAGAAACCGCATGGTGTGGTCGGGCAGGATGGTCGGCACGTTGGACAGATAGTTCCTTTGCAGATGCTCGATAATCGTCTTTTTTTCATTGAAGGCGAGATCGGCGCGATCGCCGGCCCCCATGCGCTCGACGATCTGCCCCCATTCCATGGCGGTGCGCGGCTTGTCCTCGATGACGGCCTTGCCGTGGCATTTCCTTGTGCAGGAGCTTTCATAAAGACGCCTGATCTCCCTCGGCTTCAGGCTGTCGATCAGGGCGTATTTATAGAGCAGCAGCCTGCCCGTGGCCTTGAGGAAACCGATTCGTCCCTCCGGCCCCGGCTCCACCACATAGATAAACCCGGCCACGGAGACCGTCCCCAACAGGAGCATAAAGATTACAAAACTGAGCAAGATTGATTTCACAGACTATTGATATTCGCTTGAATGCCCATATGGCAAGCCGGTCACGCTGCGTACGCCTTGGAGCGCAGTTTCCTGACCCCCAGATAAATCCCGAAAAACAGAACCAAAACCCAGAAGCCGACGCCCGCCCACAACATCGTCCATTCCATAACGCCGAAGCTCCTGGTGAACTGATATGTCTTGCCTTGTAGCTTTTGCAAGGCGGTCAAGCGGGCGTCTTCGCCGTATGTGCGTACAAAATGGTCGATGATTTCCTGCTTGGTCATGCCCTTCTTGATCAGGTTCCCCACCTCGTCCTTCCACTCCAGCCCGCAGGTCATGTTGCAGTCTTCAAGCACCAGAGGGCAGACGCAGGGACAAGCCAAATCCTTCACCACCTCGCCGACGGTAAGGGCAAAAGCGCCGCCCGGCGCCATAAGCATGACGACCAACAACGCCGACAAGAAAAAGCCGAAACGCTTGCCGAGCATATTCATGACGATGATTTCTTTCTTCTTCTCGCGACGACGATCCAGGCAAGGCCGCTCACCGCCGCCGCCAAGCCGCCGGCAAAGATCACATAAACAAGCGTCTTCGCCTTCCTCTGGGCCTCATAGGGCGATCCCCACACCCTGGGGCTGCTCATCGACGCGAATTTGAGATCGACGGAGGGTTCGCGGTCCTTCTTGATGTAGTTGATCCTGATCAGCTTCTCGTCGCCCCTGGCGATGTCGTTCAGGACATACTTGAAATGATTAAAGCCTTTTTTCTCGATCACCTCGCCGCCGGCCGGGGAAATATTGAATTCGCTTGAACGCAGGGGCTGCTGGATATCAATCTCCAGATTGCGGATCGCATGATTCGCTTTCAGCCTGAAATCGAATTGCCTTTTCGCGGAATCGACGTCAAGGGCGGGGGTATGGAAGCTGAGATAAAAATTGGCGAACGGCAACGACAGATGCGCCGTGTCCTCAACCTGCCCCTTCTCGACGGCGTAAAGCTGGCAGAAATGCTGGCCGGTCGGCGACAGGCTGCACATGTCGTTGATAACCACGTCCTTGGGGATAAAGAAGCTTGTCTTGGCGGGAAATTCGGCGTCCTCGACGAATCTGCCGTCATAGACAACCAGAACCCCGGAATCATCATGCTCGGGCCAGATCATCAGCCGCATCCTGCCGATGGACAGGTCCTCCCCGGCCACGGCGGGCGGCGGCGCCGGCAACATCAGGGAAAAGACCAGCAGCCCCCCGGCAATGAGCCGTTTTTTCAAAGAAACTCTCCCCTCTTCGTCCATGAGCGCCATTGGGATATATAATATTGGTTTAATTATGGCATGCGCAGCGGCAAGATTGTCTCATCCCGGATGGTTAAAATCCGCACTATCCAACAAAAGACTTTTTAACACAGAGGCACAGAGAAGATTAAGCGAGGTCTTTTTCCTGCTTTTTCTTTTTTCTCTATCCTCCTCTGTGTCTCTGAGCCTCTGTGGTCCATAAAACCATATTTTCTTCAGGCAGAGATCACGGCACATCGCCGCCATGATTTCGCCGCAAACCCGCATCATATGCTGCGAACGAACCTCTCAAAAGGATATTCGGTTTGACGACCGCGAAAGCCCGCAACAAGTCATCTACGGCGACTGTCATCCTTGCCTTCGGGGGAGGAGCGCTGGCGCTGGGGGCATTGGCCTATGTGATTCTTGCCGGCATCCCCGACGGCAAAGCCTTTTCACTGGTCGATCATACCGGGCGCGCGGTAACCGACAAGGATTATCGGGGCCGCTATATTCTCGCCTTCTTCGGCTACACATCCTGTCCGGATATCTGTCCCACCGAGCTGACGGCAATCGCCGAGGCGCTGAACATCCTGGGCGAGGCCGGCGCCGAGGTAGTCCCCATTTTCATCACCGTCGATCCCGAACGCGACACCCCCGAACATCTGAAAGGCTATGTGGAGAACTTCCATCCCCGGATGGTCGGCCTTACCGGAACGCAGGGACAAATTGCCGCCGCCGCCAAAGCCTATCGGGCGCAATACGTCAAACTGGGCGATGAAGATAACGACCCCGATACCTATTACATGGGCCACACCTCGACCATCTATCTGTCCGGCCCCGACGGCAAGGCGTTGTTCAGCTTTGAACGCGGCTCCGGACCCGAGAAAATAGCCGCCGAAATTCAAAAGTTTATCGGCCATTCATAAACCAGGGAGTACGAATATGAAGTATGGATTTTTAGCATTGATACTGACCGCGACGCTGCTGCCGGTCGCCCCGGCCTCGGCGGAAGATTTCAAAATCGGCGACCTGACGATCAGCAATCCCTGGGCGCGGGCCTCGGCCGGCAACGCCAGGAACGGCGCCGCCTACCTGATGCAGATAGTCAATAACGGCCACGACGTTGATCGCCTGATCGCCGCCGCCGCTCCAACCGCCAAGAAGACCGAACTGCACAACAACATAACGGAAGACGGCATAGCCAAGATGCGGCCGGTCAAAGCCATCGAGATCAACCCCGGCGAGCCTTCGATGCTGAAGCCCGGCGGACTCCACATCATGATGATGGACCTCGAAAAACCCCTCGTTCCGGGAACAATCTTTCCGATGACTCTCACCTTCGAGAAAGCCGGTCAGGTCGAAGTGCGGGTCACGGTGATGGAAGTCGGCTCGATGGGCCATTCACCGATGATGGACCACGACAAGATGCACGAAACAATGCACGGCCCCAAGCAATAATTCACGGCAACATGACTGAAGAAAGGAATGCCCCCTATGAACAAGAAACTTGTTGAAGACGGCCTGGTAAACAGAAGAAACGTGCTGGCCGGGGCCGGCGCCCTGATCGCCGCCGCGACGATATCCGGGAAGGCCGCAGCGGCGGAACCGGCGATGGGCCATATGGACCACAGCGCCAACAAATACCAGGCGCTGGCCGACGCCGCCCTGCACTGCGTGAGCATGGGGCAGGCCTGCATCAACCACTGTCTCATCACCTTCAAGAAAGGGGACGCAAGCCTCGCCGATTGCGCCAGACTGGTCGAGCAGACGATTGCCATAAGCCAAACGCTGGCCCAATTCGCCGCCCTCGAATCGCCCTATATCGCCGCGCTGGCCAAGCTGTGCATCGATGTATGCTCCGCCTGCGAAGCGGAATGCCGCAAACATGCCGATCTTCATGTCGCCTGCAGGAACTGCGCGGAATCCTGCCTGATGTGCATAAAGGAATGCAAAAAGATCGCCGCTTAAGGTCTCAATGCCGGCCGCCGCGCTTACCCCCCGGCGACCGGCAAGGGGGAGAGGGAAACAGCCGCCCTCTCCCCCCCCTTTTTTTTTATTGACGATTCATTTCCTTTTTGTGCACTGATCAAATGGCTTGAGCTATGGATAGATCAGGTTAACCACAGAGGCGCAGAGGCACAGAAAAGAAAGAAAAAACTTTTCTCAAATTGCACGAAACGCGCTTAAATTTTCTCTTGCCTTCTCCGTGCCTCTGCGCCTCTGTGGTTAAAAAATCTTTATTGACCCTACCGCGCCGGCATCGCCCCCAGGTTGCGGTCGGCGAAGATGTGGACATGAAAATGGGGGACTTCCCGGTTGGCGTCGCGCCTTTGCGCCTTCGCGTGACCGACCATGTTTCACGCAAAGACGCGAAGTCATGATGGAGGGTAATGCCAATGGTCGCCGGCATTATCCGCGTTGATCCGTGTCCATCTGCGGCATGTTAATTCTTCTCCACCCGCTTGATACACACTCGGTCGGCGTCACCCGAATAACGATATTCTGCGGTTGGACTTTTTGTTCGTCCGGGCTTATATTCGGGGCATGAGTACAATGATCACTGAACTGAAATGCGACAATCGTCTTATCAAATGGATGGTAGGCTTTAACCTGACTCTGACCGCCGCCGTATTTGCCAAGCTGTTTTTGAACTGATATCGGTTTAGTAGGCGGCGCCCCATACCCTACCGCGTCAGCATCGGCCCCAGGTTGCGGCCGGCGAAGATATGGACATGAAAATGGGGGACTTCCTGGTTGGCGTCGCGCCCGTTGTTGGCGAGGATGCGGTAACCGCCCTTGTTCAGGCCCAATTCCCGCGCCGTCGTTGCGACGGCGCGCCAGAAACCGGCGGCCTCGGCCTCGGTTGCGTCGGCTGAAAAATCATCCATGGACGCATAAGGCCCCTTGGGAATCACCAGCACATGCACAGGGGCCTGGGGATTGATGTCGTTGAAGGCCAGCGCGAAGTCATCCTCGTAAACCTTGGCGCAGGGGATTTCGCCGCGAAGAATTTTGGCAAAAATGTTTTTTGCGTCATATGCCATAACCTTCAGGCCCCCTATTTTTCATGTTTCCCGCCTTTTATCTTTTTCTCGTCCAGGCCCGAAAAGCCCTCGCGGCGCGCCAGTTCCGCCCAGACCTCTTTGGGCTTGACGCCGACATCGACCCACAGCAGCAGCAAATGAAACAGCAGATCGACGCTTTCGCTGACCACCTCCTCGGATGATCCTTCCAGCGCCGCGATGATGGTTTCCACCGCCTCCTCGCCCAGCTTCTGGGCGATCTTTCCCCTTCCCCTGGCGAACAACTTGGCCGAATAGGATACTTTGGGATCGCCGCCGCGACGGCTCTTTACTACCTCGAACACACGCTCCACAACGGTAATATCGACCGGTTTATCCGCCATCTGTTATCCTTCAGGTTCATAGCGCACGGGGACTCCCGCCGCCTTCATATAAGCCTTGGCCTGACCGATGGTAAAGGTTCCGAAATGAAAAATCGAGGCCGCCAGAACCGCCGAAGCATGACCGTCAACCACGCCTTCGACCAGATGATCCAGGGTCCCGACGCCGCCGGAAGCGATCACAGGCACGGGCACGGCGTCGGCTATAGCCCGAGTCAACCCGATATTGAAACCTTTTTTGGCGCCGTCATGATCTATGGAGGTCAGTAAAATCTCCCCGGCGCCGTACTCGGCCATGCGTTTTGACCACAAAATGGCGTCAATGCCGGTCGGGTTGCGTCCGCCGTGGGTAAAAATCTCGTGACGCCCGTCGCCGACGGTCCTGGCGTCGATGGAAACGACGATGCACTGACTGCCGAATTTTTCCGCCGCCTCGCGCACGAACTCGGGACGCTTCACCGCCGCCGTATTGATGGAAACCTTGTCGGCGCCGGCGAGCAGCAGCCTGCGGATATCGTCCAGGGCGCGCACCCCGCCGCCGACCGTCAACGGCATGAAACATTCCTCGGCGGTGCGCCCCACCACGTCAAAGATCGTTTCGCGGTTCTCGTGACTGGCGGTGATGTCGAGGAAAGTCAGCTCGTCGGCCCCTTCGCGGTCGTAGATGCGGGCCTGTTCCACCGGATCGCCGGCGTCGGCCAGATCGACAAAGTTGACGCCTTTGACGACGCGGCCCCCCTTAACGTCCAGACAAGGGATGATCCTGACCTTCAGCATGACCCCTCCAGCGCGGCGACGGCGGCCGCCGGATCGATCCGCCCGTCATAAACGGCGCGGCCGCTGATCACCCCCTCGATCATCGGCGCTTCATCCTTGAGCTTTTTCAGGTCATCCATCGAAGACACCCCCCCCGAAGCGATCACCGGCGTTGAAATCGCCCCGGCCAGCGCCGCAACGGCGGCGATATTGGGGCCTTCCATGGCGCCGTCGCGACCGATGTCGGTATAGATGATGGCGGCGACGCCGGCGTCTTCGAATTTCAACGCCAGATCGAGAACCTTGATCGTCGAAACCTCGGCCCAGCCCTCGACGGCGACCAGGCCCTCCCTGGCGTCAATGCCGACCGCCACCCGCCCCGGATAGCGGCGGCAGGCTTCCTTGACCAGTCCGGGATCGCGCAGAGCCGCCGTCCCCAGAATCACCCGGCTTACCCCCTTGTCCAGCCAGAACGCAACCGTCGCCAGATCGCGAATGCCGCCGCCGAGCTGCACCTTGATCTTTACCGTTGCCAGGATGGACTTCACCGCTCCGTCGTTGACCGGACGCCCGGCGAAAGCGCCGTCAAGATCGACCATGTGCAGCCAGCGACAGCCGGCCGAAGAAAAAACAGCGGCCTGTCCGGCGGGATCGTCGCTGAACACCGTGGCCTGTTCCATATCGCCGCGAACCAGCCGCACGCACTGTCCGTTCTTGAGATCAATGGCGGGAAAAAAAATCATTATGGCCGCCATTCAAGAAAGTTGGTGATCAGTTTAAGCCCCGTCGCCTGACTTTTTTCCGGGTGAAACTGGACGCCGATCATGTTGTCGCGTCCGATAACGGCGCTGACTTCCCCGCCGTAATCGGTATGCGCCAACACCATCGCCGGATCGGCGGCGACGAATCCGTAGCCGTGAACGAAATAGACATGCACTCCCGGCGCCGCCCCCTTGAAAAACGGATGATTCGAAGAAAAATTCAATTCATTCCAGCCCATGTGAGGGATTTTTAATGTCGCGTCCGCCAGCTTAAGCGGGACGACCTCGCCTTTAATCCACCCCAGACCGTCATGCCGTCCATGTTCAAGGCCGACCGTCGCCATCAGTTGCATGCCGACGCAAATGCCGAGAAACGGCCTGCCGTTCCTGATAACAGCCCGCTCCAGGGCTTCGATCATGCCGGGCAGGGCCGTCAGGCCTTTCTTGCAGTCGGCGAAAGCGCCGACGCCGGGCAGCACGATATGATCGGCGGCGTCAAGATCGGCGGCGGCGCCGGTCACGACAATCCCGGTTTTCAGACCGGCCTCGGCGGCGGCGCGCTCGAAGGCCTTGGCGGCGGAGCGCAAATTACCCGAGCCGTAGTCGATAATGGCGACGTTCACGACCGGGCTTTCGCCGCCGGCGTAATTAACAACTCCGGCGATCCGTCGAGGAAGCGCCGCTCGGCATCCTCAAGACTTTGCCCGGAAACCACCGCCTCAATGACATATCCACTACGTTTCAGCGTCCACCGCCGAAGATCGTTGGCGATGAAGCCGACCGCTGCGGCGAAGCCCAGCGACATCGCCGCCTGGGCAAACGGATTCAAATCCGGCATTGACGACAGCAGGCTCACCGCCAGATTCGCCGCCGCCAGCATCAGCGCCGCCCACCACAAACGATGCCATAACGCCCACAGCGCCGACAGGAAAAAGCCGGGCCAACTGAACCCTTCCTTGACCAGCACAAAATCGGCCAGCGGGTCGAAACGCTTTAAGTGAACGGTGTAAATCTGCATGACGGACTCATAGCGAGCCGCCAAGGACGCCCTTGGTGGAAGGCGCCTCGTCGGGCTTGCGCGGATCAATCTCCACCGCCTGGCGCAGGGCGCGCGCCAAGCCCTTGAAACAGGACTCGACAATATGATGGTTATTGTCGCCGTACAGGGTTTCCACATGCAGGGTAATCCCCGCCGCCTGGGTGAACGCCCGGAACCATTCCTTGAACAGTTCGGTGTCCATTCCGCCCAGTTTGTCGCGGACAAACACAACCTTCCACACCAGATAAGGGCGCATGGAAGCGTCCAGCGCCACTCGCGTCAGGGCCTCGTCCATGGGCGCCATGGCGCTTCCGTAACGGGTGATTCCCTTGCGGTCGCCCAGCGCCTTGGCCACCGCCTCGCCGATGGCGATGCCCACGTCCTCGGTAGTGTGATGGGAATCGATGTGAAGATCGCCTTCGGCTTTTACCTCAAGGTCAATCAGGCTGTGGCGCGAAAGCTGTTCCAGCATATGGTCAAGGAAGCCGACGCCCGTTGCGATGTCATAGCTCCCCGAGCCGTCCAGATTGACGGCGACCTTGATTTTGGTCTCGTTAGTATTACGTTCAACGCCGGCCCTGCGCATGACGGCCTCCTTTGAAGGAACTTGTAGCAGGATGTTTTTTGATTCGCCAGATATCAATGCTGGGGTATAGTCGGCGATCATGACCAAAGACAATGAACAGAGCTGGCACGGCACCACCATTCTGGCCGTACGCAAAGATAAAAAGGTAGTCATCGCCGGCGACGGTCAGGTGAGTCTGGGCAACACCATCATCAAGGCCAACGCCAGGAAAGTGCGCCGTCTTTCCAATGATTCGGTGATCGTCGGTTTCGCCGGCGCCACCGCCGACGCCTTCACCCTGCTGGAGCGCCTGGAAGGAAAGCTTGAACAGTATCCCGGCCAGCTTACCCGCGCCTGCGTGGAAATGGCCAAGGACTGGCGCACCGACCGCTATCTGCGCCGCCTTGAAGCGATGATGGCGGTCGCCGACAAAGACATCTCCCTGGTGCTTACCGGCACCGGCGACGTTCTGGAGCCGGAGGACGGACTGATCGGCATCGGCTCCGGCGGCAATTACGCGCTGGCGGCGGCGCGCGCCCTGTTCGGCCAAAAAGGCCTGGACGCCGAGCAGATCGCCCGTCAGGCCATGGCCGTCGCCGCCGGAATCTGCGTTTACACCAACACCTCCGTCACCATTGAGTCCTTATGAGCATCCCCGACGCCACCAGCTTCACGCCGCGTGAGATCGTCTCCGAACTGGACCGCTACATCGTCGGCCAGGACGACGCCAAACGCGCCGTCGCCATCGCCCTTCGCAACCGCTGGCGGCGCCAGCAGCTTGACGATAACATGCGCGAAGAAGTGCTGCCCAAGAATATCCTGATGATCGGACCCACCGGCGTCGGCAAAACCGAGATTGCGCGTCGCCTCGCCAACCTTGCCCAGGCGCCGTTTATCAAGGTGGAAGCCACCAAGTTTACCGAAATCGGCTACGTCGGCCGCGATGTCGAACAGATCATCCGCGATCTGGTGGAAATCGCCGTTCATCTGGTCAACGAGCGCATGCGCAAGCAAATGACGGCGAAGGCGGAGCTGCTGGCCGAGGAAAGAGTGCTTGACGCCCTGGTCGGCGACAGCGCCGGCAAAGACACCCGCGAAAAATTCCGCAAGAAATTACGCGCCGGCGACCTCAACGACAAGGAAATCGAAATCCCCATCGCCGATTCCGGCTCCGGCGCCATGGGCATGCCGACCATCGACATCCCCGGCATGCCGGGTTCGCAGATGAGCATGATCAACCTCAACGAGATCATGAGCAAGGCCTTCGGACAAGGCTCGTTAAAGCCCAAGCGCATGACCGTCGCCGAATCCTATAACGTGCTGACCACCGAGGAAGCCGACAAGTTGCTGGACAAGGAAAAGGTGATCCGCGTCGCCATCGAGGAGGTGGAAAACAACGGCATCGTCTTTATTGACGAAATCGACAAGATTACCGGACGCTCCGAGAGAATCGGCGCCGACGTCAGCCGCGAAGGCGTGCAACGCGACCTGCTGCCGCTGATCGAAGGCACGACGGTCTCGACCAAGCGCGGCTCCGTCAGGACGGACCATATCCTGTTCATCGCCTCCGGCGCTTTTCATCTGGCCAAGCCTTCGGACATGCTGCCCGAATTGCAGGGACGCCTGCCTATCCGCGTCGAGTTGAAGGCGCTGACCCGCGATGACTTCATCCGCATCCTCACCGAGCCGGAGGCCAGCCTGATCAAGCAATATATCGCCCTGATGGGCGTGGAGGACGTGACCCTGGAATTCACCGACGACGCCGTCACCGAGATCGCCGATCTGGCGGCGAAAATCAACGGCAGCGTCGAAAACATCGGCGCCCGCCGCCTGCAAACGGTAATGGAAAAGCTGGTCGAGGACATCAGCTTCAACGCCTCCGAACGCAGCGGCGAATCTCTCGCCATCAACGCCGAATATGTGCGCGATAAAGTCAGCAAACTGGCCGAAAACTCCGACCTCAGCAAATTCATTCTTTGATCACGCATAGAACGCCCCATCGCCGCCGTCGCGAGATATTGCTCTGATTAAATAAAACACCATTTCATGAAACACAGAGGCTCAGAGACACAGAGAAGAATTAAAAAAAAGCGGAAAGAAAACTTCGCTTGATCTTCTCTGCGCCTCTGTGCCTCTGTGGCCAAAACACATAAAATACCACGTCGCCGACCGCGCCCAACGGTAGACTACCAAGGCGGAGAGACGCCGGTTCTTCATGTTCATCTTGCCGCAGTCATCCGAAAGGCGCATTATCTGACCAGCTGGTCCGTTTATGGAGACGGTTATGAGCGTCAAGGAAAAGGCCCTTGCCGGACGCAAGAGAGCGCAAAAAGATCAGGGAGTCCGCTTCAGCATTGAAAGGACGGCGGTTCGCAGTCTCCACGCCTGGAAGCTGGAAGACGCCAAGGCGCGATTCAGCGAGGTCGTCAGGCTGGCCCGCGAGGAGGGTCCCCAACGGGTGACCTGTCGCGGCAAGGACGCCGTTGTGGTCATCGCCGTGGATGAACTGAAACGGCTGCTGCCGGCGGAGCGCCCCGAACAGTCTCTGGTCGATTTCCTGCAGGGCACGGCGCTCGCCGAGATCGACATCCGCCGCGAGCCGGATCGCGGTCGCGAGATCGCCCTGTGATCGGGGGACTGCCGGACACCAACGTGATCTCCGAACTCGCCCGTCCCGGCTGTGACCCGAAGGTCGCGGTCTGGGGCCGGATCAGCGGCGTCGCCGTCTTCAATCCGTGGAACGACGATCCGGCGGGTTTTGTCCTCTCGCGTTGATCACCGCTTTTTCTTTAACAGCACATAAAGCGCGCCGTCGCCGCCGTCGCGGGAGGCGGCCTGGGTGAGGCTGATGATCTTTTCGCGGTTGGGCGACTGATTAAGCCATCTCGGAACCCCTGAACGCAACACGCCCGCCGACAAGCCGCCTCGCCCCTTGCCGGTGATCACCAGCACGCAACGCCGCCCCGAATCGTAAGATTTTGCGATAAAATCCGCCAGTGCGCCATGAGCCTGATGTTGGGTCATGCCGTGCAGGTCAACCCGCGCCTCGATGGAGGTCTTGCCCTTTTTCAGGCGGCGGGCGGTGCGCCAATCGGCGGCGGGCGGCGCATCGCCGCCGGGAGCGGGGGGATTCGGCGGCAGTTTAATGATCGCAGGCGAAACACACGGGGGTTTTGTCCGCTTGATCGCCGCCACATCCGCAGTTACGGCCTTTTTTCGACCGCAAAGCGGCTTAACGCCGGCGGTCACCCTTTGCCATAAATCATCATCTTCAGGGCCGGCGGTTGTTTTCGACTTTTTCCCCGTCATGGGGCCGCGCTTTTCGGAAGCAACAGGAAATAACGACCGGATTGTTTCATCTCCCCGGCTTTTTCAGCGGCGGCGGCGCCGAATCCCCAAAACAGATCGCCGCGCACCGGCCCCTTGATGGCGCCGCCGGTATCCTGGGCGACGACCAGACGACGCAACGGCTTGGCCGGATTCATCGGATCGGTGGTGTCCAGCCACACCGGCAATCCGAAGGGGATGAATTGCTTGTCAACGGCAAGGCTGCGCCCCGGCGTCAAGGCGACCCCCTGGGCGCCGATCGGCCCCTCGCCCTTGATCTCCCTGAAAAAAATGTAAGACGGATTGCGAGCCATCATTTCGGCGCTCTGTTGCGGATGGGCATACAGCCAGGCGCGAATGGCCTGCATGGAAACCTGATCCTTGGGCATGACGCCGCTTTTCACAAACTCATGGCCGATGGACACATAGGCATGGCCGTTACGCCCGGCGAATCCCAGGCGCACCGTTTGGCCGTCTTCCATAACCACGCGCCCGGACCCCTGCACATGGAGAAAGAAAACATCCACCGGGTCGTCCGCCCACAGCAGTTCCAGGCCCTTGCCCGCCAACGCCCCCCCTTCGATCCCGGCGCGGGTTTCCGTCGTCGCTTTTGCCGGCAAGGAATAAACGGGCGTTTGATAACGTCCGTGCCGGGTCCGCGAACCATGCAGTTCCGCCTCGTAATAGCCCGTGAACAATCCTTGCGGATTCTCCCTGTCCGCCGCCAGAAAAGGCGTAAACCAGGTCTCGAAATATGAACGGGCCGCCCGGCTGTCCCCCTCGGGAACCCGCCCGGCGGCGGCGCACGCCTGCTTCCAGTCGGCTACCGTTTCCCCCGACCCGCCGACGTTGAACCGGCGGCCGTCCGGCAACGTCGCCGGCAAGGCGCAGGAACGAACCAGCGCCGGCAGCGCCGCAAAATGAGCATCCTCCGCCCATCCGGGAAGCATGGAAAAGGTTGAGCGGGTCAGATTAAGCCTGGCTTCGCCGGGAGGGGGCGGCGGCGCGACGGGAGCGCACGCGGCAACGGCGGCGATAACGACGGCGGCGGACGGCAACCGTCTAATCAAGGCTGCGGGTGGCGACCAGCAACCAGTTGGGATCACGGGACTTTGTATCACGGGCAAAGGTCCAGAAATCGGTTATCTCGGCGACATAGTCGGGGTTGCCGCTGATGACTTCGCCTTTTTCGTCACGGGTCGCGTTGATCTGGTCGCTGACGAACTTGATGGTTATATGGGCGACCGAGTCTTCCATATACGCTTCCAGGGCCTCCGCCTTCTTGATGCCGACAAGCGTTTCCTCAAGAGTCTCCTTGGCCTGTTCACGATCCTTGATCGACTGGGTGAAATTGCCGAAGACCTCGGCATTGAGCATCGGTTTCAGAACCTTGATTTCTCCGGCGGCATAGGCGTTGAGAATTATTTCAAAGGCAATCTTGGCGCCGGAAACAAATTCCTCCTGATCAAATCGGGAATCGGCCTTTTTGATTTTTTTGAACCCGGCGGCCAAAGGGCTTTCTTCCGCAGCGGCTTCTTCATCGATTTCCGACGCGAGGTCATCATCAGCGCCGAAAGCTCCGCGAGCAGGCAACTTGACCACATTATCCCGTGACTGTTTTTTCGGCTGTCCCTTGGGCGGCGCCTTGGGCTGCGCCTTGGAGCGCGCCGCCGGAAAGACGCCGCGATTGCCTTCTTCATAGCCGTCGCGACGACCGAGGACGCTCCGCAACCGCAGGACCAGAAAGACCGCAATCATGGCAAAAAAAACGATGTCTATTATCTGAAAGCCGTCGCCCACGACTTGCTGATCCACGTCATCCCCCGACCGGAGTTAAAAGGTTCTCAGGCTTAGATAGGCCTTCTTGACCAAGAGAGCAAGCGCGGCGGTTTTTTCGTCATTGACATATCGATATATTCAAGACGATTATTAACCGGTTAATTTAACCGGTTAAAGTTTCAGCCATGCGTGAAATCCAGGCGTCCGAGGCCAAAGCCCATCTTTCCCAACTGCTTGATGACGTCGAGCACGGCGAAACCCTGATCATCACCCGGCACGGTCGCTCTATCGCCAGACTGGTTCCGGAACACGACCGCCGGCAAGAGGAAGTTGACAAAGCCATTGCCGACATTGCGGCGCGCCGCCGCTGCGCCGCCTCGATCACGACGGAAGAAATACTGTCAGCCCGCAATGAAGGCCGGAAACCCTGATGCCCTTCGTCATCGACGCCTCGATCACAGCCTGCTGGGCTTTTCATGACGAAGATCATCCACAGGCCGATCTTGCTCTTGTCCGCATCCGCACGGACGAAGCGACAGCGCCGAGCCTGTGGTGGTTTGAAGTGCGTAATATTCTGGTGGTGAATGAGCGCCGCAAAAGGCTGACCGAGGCCGACAGCGCCGCCTTTCTGCGTGATCTGTCCCGCCTGGGAGTAATCTTGGATAGATCGCCGCAGGAAGGAGAGGTTCTTCGCCTGGCGCGAACGCACCGTCTGTCGGTATATGATGCCGCTTACCTGGAATTGGCGCGGCGAAAAGGCCTCGCCCTGGCGACGCTTGACGCCGCCCTTGTCCGCGCCGCTCGCTCTGAATCAGTCTCCCTGGTTTGAAATAGTTGTTTTGAACGACAATCCATGATAGCTCACCATACGCTTATGCACCGGAAGACGAATGATGACTGAAAAGAAACCAAAAAAACCCGCCAAAAAGAAACCGGACGAAAAGAAGCCGGTCGCCGCCGCCGCAGTTACGGCAGAAGTTCCCGGCAGGAATGTTTCCAACGTTTCCGCCAAGAGCGACGCGCCGCCGCCGGTCATTATTAATGCCCAGTATATCAAGGACCTTTCGTTTGAGGCCCCTAACGCTCCTCATATTTTTACGGATATGCAAAAACAGCAGCCGGACATTTCCATCAATATCGATGTCAGGGCGCAGCCGCTTCATAACAACGCCTTTGAAGTCGTTTTGCATATCACTTCCGAATGCAAGGTCGGAGAAAAAATCGCCTTCATCCAGGAACTGGTCTATGGCGGCGTTTTCAGCCTCAATGTGCCGCCCGAACATATCCAGGCCGTTCTTCTGATCGAATGTCCGCGCCTGTTGTTCCCGTTCGCCCGCAACATCATCGCCGATTCTTCACGCGACGGCGGTTTCCCGCCGCTTATGCTGGGGCCGATCGACTTCGTTAATATGTTCAAAAACCGCCAGGAAACGCCGGCGCGTAAAGAAGGCTCACCTTCCGTAAATTAGAGCATTATCCGACCAAATTAAACCGCCTGCGCCGGAGGTATTTTTTGGCGCGGGCAGGAAAAGGGCGCGGCTCGTAGCGTACACTACGGGCAAGCCCTTTGACAAACCCACGCCGAAAAAGACCCCGGCCCTTCGGGTTACGCATTGGCGGACGCCCGCTTCGTTGCGCCGTTCGACCGATGCTTTTGCATCGCTCTTCACGGCGCGTCTTGCGGATCGCCTCGCCAATGCGCAACGCAGATGATTCAATTTGGTCGGATAGTGCTCTAACGCCGCCAAACAGGCGAATCCAGTTTTTCGAGAAAGTTCGCATGCGCCGCCTCTTCTTCGGGCGTGGGAGCATACAAACGCGGCGGACGCGGCGTCTGCCGCCCGGCAATGACTTCGGCGGTCTGTCTGATCGCCGCCAGCTCCAGGTCCGGTTGCCGTCCGCCGACAAGCTCCAGATAAACCGCCGCCAGCAACCGGGCGTCCTTGAGAGCGCCGTGCAACTCGCGGTCACTGACATCAATGGCAAAGCGGCGGCATAACGCATCCAGATTGGCCTGGGCGCCCGGAAACTTGTTGCGGGCAAGTTTCACGGTGTCAATGACCCGTTCCATCGGCAGTTCCGCCCGCCCGAGGCGTTTCAGTTCGGCGTTTATGAACCCCAGGTCAAATCCGGCATTGTGAATCACCAGCACGGAATCTCCGATAAACTCCAGAAATCCGTCGGCGACATCGGCGAAGGCCGAGTGTTTCGACAAAAATTCCCGGGACAGGCCATGCACCCTGAAGGCGCCCTCCGGCACGTCCCGTTCGGGATTCACATAACATTGAAAGGTGCGCCCGGTGGCTATGTGATTAAGCAACTCGACGCCGCCGATTTCGACGATCCGGTCATCGCCGCCGTAGTTCAATCCCGTAGTTTCCGTATCGAGAGCTATTTCACGCATTGATTTTCCCCGAAAACAACCACTTCGACCCGCGCACCCCCCGCATCATTTTGACGATCTTCTTCACCTCGCGCCAGGTGAAAGCGCGACCCGCTCCGGTGGCGATGACAAAATCGGCTTTTTGCCGTTTAACGGCATCCGGCATTTGGCGCGAGCGAAAAAACGCCAGCCGTTCGCGGGTCATGCCGGGTCTCGCCAGAACCCTCGCCTCCTGAACAAAAGACGGCGCCGACACGACGATAACCGCGTCACAGCGCGTCTGGCCGCCGGTTTCAAACAGCAACGGTATTTCAAGAACCACCAGAGGACATTTCCGCAAGGCGGCGTCGCGCAGAAACTGCCGCTCACGGCGGCGAACCACCGGATGGAGAATGTCTTCAAGCCGTTTCAACGCCGCTTCGTCCCCGATCACCCGCTCGGCCAGGGCTTGGCGGTCAATTATTCCATTTTGCGCGACGCCGGGAAAAGCCGCCTCAATCGCCGCCGCCGCCGCCCCGCCGCCGGCCTGCGCCTCGTGAACCGCTTTGTCGGCGTCGTACACCAAAACGCCCAGCCGCCGAAAAATGCCGGAAACCGCGCTCTTTCCCATGCCGATGGATCCGGTGAGGCCCAGGATAACCATTAAAGACCCTGCAATACATGGGCGCGCAGGCCGGCGGTGACTTGCGGCTCGACGCCGAACCAGGCGGCAAAGCCCGGCCGCGCCTGATGCAGCAGCATTCCAAGACCGTCAACCGCAAGATTGCCGCGCCTGTTCGCGCTTTCCAGCAAGGGCGTCGCTAAAGGGGAATAAACAATATCGTTGACGACGGCCTTGACCGGCAGCCGCGAAAGATCAAGCTCCAGCGGAGGTTTGCCGGTCATCCCCATCGTTGTCGCATTGACGAGAAGGGCGGCGCCGTCAAGAGCCGTCGCTCTTTCTTCCCATGAATAAATCCTGATCGGGCCGCCGATATGTTCAGCCGTCGTCTCCGCCCGCAAACGGGTGCGATTGATCAACCGCAGTTCGGGAACTCCGGAATCGATCAAAGCCGCGCACACCGCGCGGGCGGCGCCGCCGGCGCCGATGACGACCGCCGGTCCTTGCGCCGGCGACCACGAAGGGGCGTTTGATTTCAAGTTCTCCAGAAACCCGAAGCCATCCGTGTTGCGGCCTAAAAGACGACCGTCGGCTTGAACGATAATCGTATTAACCGCGCCTGTCCGCCGCGCCTGACCATCGATTTCATCGATATATTTCAGGGCTTCTTCTTTGTAAGGCACGGTGACATTGGCGCCGGCGAAGCCGTCATCAGACAGCATCCGCATCATTCGGGCAAAATTTTCCGGCGGCGCCGCCAGCGGCTCATACGAGCCGTTGACGCCATATTCATTCAGCCAATATCCGTGCAGGCGCGGCGAAAGAGAATGACTGACAGGCCACCCCAAGACCCCGGATCGTATGGTTTTTTCATCAACCAGTTAAATGATTCCTGTGTTGTTTATGCAACTGAATGATCATGGCGGCGACTTCCTCAATGGACCTGCGGGTAACATCGATTACCGGCCAGTTATATCTGGTGAACAATTTACGGGATTCGTTGATTTCTTTTATCACCGTATCGATATCGATATAATCCGTTGACTCATCCTGTTTGAGAAACCGTAACCGATTCCGGCGAATCTGCACGAGACGCTTGGGATCATTGACAAGTCCGATAATTATCGGCGTCGTCGCCTCGATCACTTCCGGCGGCAACAAACTGCCGGGAACAAGCGGAATGTTCGCCGCTTTGATCCCGCGATTGGCAAGATAAATGCAGGTCGGCGTTTTCGAAGTGCGCGAAACGCCGAGAATGATGACATCAGCCTGATTGATGGTCGATGTCGATTGTCCGTCGTCATGATTCAAGGCGAAGTGAACCGCTTCTATGCGGCTGAAATACTCCGCGTCCATGACATGTTGTTTTCCGGGACGGGTATGGGTTTCCGCATCAAGAAAATTTCCCAGATTGGCGATAATCGGATCAAGCAGAGAAACGCAGGGCATGTCTATTTTACGACATTCGTCTTCCAGAATTTTCCTCAATTCACTGTTAACAAAGGTAAAAATAACAAATCCCGGATTTTTATTTATGCCGTCAACAACCTTTTGCATCTGAATTTTATTGCGAACCATCGACCAGATATGTTCGACGCTGTTTACGCTTTTAAATCGCGCCAGACTGGCGCGGGTCGCAGTCAAAACCGTCTCCCCCGTTGAATCGGAAATCAAGTGAAAATGGTATTCTTTCATAATATTACTATTCTCTCATAACTTCGGGAAGAATTGTGGATAACTTTTGATTTTAAAAATTGCCTCGATTCGATCTCCATAATCTTATATTTTTTTCATTTTTTATACCGAGGCAAAAAATATAATACATAAACCTGTAATATTCTGAACATACCGGAAGCGCCGTTATTTTTTCCCCACCTTTCACATTATTATATAATATGAAACAAAGCGGGGTTTTCATGATTAAATTTGCCTGACATGACCGAAATAATCACCTTAAAAAAATTCCGGTTTTAATAATTATTTTATGTCTTGATAATCTATGGATAACTTGTAATCCCCGTTTTTTACCGCATTACAACATCTACTAATCTTTTATATATAATAAGATTCTTTTAGAAGAAGGCCTGTATAAATATGTCGCCTGTTTCCCTTTGTCGCAATGATGAAAAAACGGACAAGCTTTTTTTACGCGCTTTGAAAGGCGAGGTCCTTTCCCGTCCGCCTTTCTGGCTGATGCGTCAGGCTGGTCGTTATCTTCCTGAATATCGGGAAATAAGGAAAAATGCGAAAGATTTTCTCCATTTTTGTTATACCCCCGATCTTGCCGTTGAAGTGACTCTCCAACCGTTGCGTCGTTACCATATGGATGCGGCGATTCTTTTCAGCGATATTCTGGTAATACCCGACGCCCTGGGGCAGAAGGTGAATTTTATCGAAGGGCAAGGCCCGGCGCTTGAACCTATTCGTTCCGTCGAAGGGTTAAATAGGCTTGATATCAACCGAGTGAACGATCATTTAGCGCCGGTGTTTGAGACCGTAAACCGTCTTTCCCGTGAAATTCCGAAGGAAACGACTTTGATCGGATTTGCCGGATCGCCGTGGACGGTTGCCGTTTACATGGTGGAAGGCTGTGGCGGAACCGATTGCGGCAACGCCAAAACATGGGCCTATAAGTCACCTGATGATTTTCAAAAACTCATCGATTTACTGGTTGAGGCCACTGCCGGGTATTTAATCGAGCAAATTAAAAACGGCGCCGAAGCGATTCAATTATTTGACAGTTGGTCCGGCGTTCTCGGCGAAATCCAGTTTCATCGTTGGGTGATCAAACCGACCGCTGAAATCGTCAGGCGGATTAAATCGGTTTATCCGAAGACACCGATCATCGGCTTTCCCCGCCACGCCGGGGTTCTCTACAAAGACTTTGTTGATGAAACCGGCGTTGACGGCGTAAGCCTGGATGACACAATTCCCCTGCAATGGGCCAAGAAAGAACTGCAAAGCCGTTGCGCCGTGCAGGGTAACCTGGATAACCACCTGCTGGTCATGGGCGGCGTTGAAATGGAAACGGAAATAAAGCGGATTATTGAAACATTTTCAAAGGGACCGTTCATCTTCAACCTCGGCCATGGAATTTTACAATTCACGCCGCCGGAAAATGTGGCGCGATTGGCGGAATTGATCCATGGGTGGAAAAGCCGGTAAATGGATGACGAAACTGGCTGTCGTTCTGTTCAACATGGGCGGCCCGGATCGGCCGGAGTCCGTCAGGCCGTTTCTCTTTAATCTTTTTAACGATCCGGCGATCATCGGCGCTCCGCAGCCGATACGCCGGGTTCTGGCCGAATTTATTTCACGCAAAAGAGCGCCGACGGCGCGCCGGATCTATGAAAAGATCAACGGGCGCTCGCCGCTTCTCGAACTGACGAAGAACCAGGCCGCAGCGCTGGAGGAGCGTTTACGCTCCAAAGGCGAGGCGCGGGTGTTCATCGCCATGCGCTATTGGCATCCGTTCAGCGACGAGGCCGCCGCCGAGGTGGCGTCGTACCATCCGGATGAAATTGTCCTCTTGCCGCTCTATCCCCAATTTTCCACCGCCACTACCGGCTCATCGCTGAAGGACTGGCGCCGGGCCGCCGCCGCCGCCGGCATCGCCGCGCCGACATACGCGGTCTGCTGCTATCCGGATGATCCGGGATTTATCGAGGCGCAAAGAAAGCCGGTTCTCGCCGGGATCGAGGAAGCTTCCCGCTTCGGCGCACCGAGGGTTCTGTTTTCGGCGCACGGCCTGCCGAAAAAAGTTGTTGAACGGGGCGATCCGTACGCCCGGCAGGTGGAGCGCACCGCCGAAGCCGTGGTCAAAGCCCTGAATATTCCGGCATTGGACCGGGTGGTCTGTTACCAAAGCAAGGTGGGGCCGATGGAGTGGATCGGACCGGCGACGACAGACGAACTGAAGCGCGCCGCCGTCGAGCAAAAGCCTGTGGTCGTGGTCCCGATCGCTTTTGTTTCCGAGCATTCGGAAACCCTGGTCGAACTGGATATCGAATACCGCGAATTGGCCCTGGAATGGGGCGTCTCGGCCTATGTCAGGGTGGCGACGGTGGGGACTGCGGCGGAATTCATCGACGGCCTCGCCGGGATGGTCGAGCGGGCGGCAATGAAAAAACAAGAGTTGATTTCAGGGACCAATGGTCGTTTATGTCCGGCCGAGTGTGGGCGTTGCCCTCATGAATAATGCCGGCGGTCGTAAAAAATGACTCTGAAAAAATCCGCCCCCTTTTGAAGAGGGAATTATCGGCTTCTGTGTTTTGACACAGAGGCGCAGAGAAGATTAAGCGAAGTTTTCTTCCTGCTTTTTCTTTATTTCTCTCTATCCTCCTCTGTGTCTCTGAGCCTCTGTGGTCCATAAAACAGTATAGGCGGCAACCTCCCCTTGCCCCTCCTTGGTAAGGAGGGGAAAAGAAGCGGGCGGCCTCCTTGGCAAGGAGGGGAAAGCGCCGGGAATGATTATTCGCGTTAATCCGTGGATCAAAACCCAGTTCGAGGGTCAGGCGGAAGTAAGCGCGGCGACGGGGAGTCAATAATATTCGTGGCCTTGGCCCCCGCAGTCATTTATGAACTCGATGAGTGATTATCACGGATTAGCCGATGTTTGAATTATCCGGAACCGCCTATTTATGGATAAAGGCCCTGCATATAATCAGCGTCATCGCGTGGATGGCGGGCCTTCTCTACCTGCCGAGGCTGTTTGTTTATCATACCCAGGTTGAGCCTGATTCTCCGTCGTCGGCGCTGTTCAAGGTGATGGAGCGGCGGCTGCTGAAGGCGATAATGCACCCCGCCATGGCGTCGTCGGTTTTGTTCGGCGGCTTGTTATCGGCCGATCTCGCCGCCGCCGCCTGGGCCATGGGCTGGCTGCACGCCAAACTGCTATGCGTGGCGGGGCTGTTGGCGACACATGCGTATCTGGCCCGCTGCGTCGCCGACTTCGCCGCCGACAACAACAAATGTTCGGAAAAGTTTTATCGGTTCATCAATGAAGTTCCCACGGCATTGATGATCGGCATTGTCATCCTCGCCGTCGTAAAGCCGTAATTTACGGCTTTTTGGGAATTCTTTATTTGACTTGTGAAAAGGTTTAGTTGATCCTGCGCCCGTCGGAAATAATAATATAATCACAGCACTCCGGCTTTTCCTGTCTTGAAGAACGATCCGAACGGGCGTCGCGCCCCGCCTTTTTTCTCCATTTCCCCCAACCGATAAGACCGCATCATGAGACTCCATGAATTAAAGACCAAGCCCGCCGCCGAGCTTCTCGCCTATGCCGAGGAGCTGGATATCGAGAACGCAAGTTCGCTGCGCAAGCAGGAAATGCTGTTCGCCATCCTCAAGAAAATGGCCGAGAACGATATCGCTATTTTCGGGGACGGCGTTCTGGAAGTGCTCCAGGACGGGTTCGGGTTCCTGCGCTCTCCCGAGGCCAATTATTTGCCCGGACCCGATGATATCTATGTATCGCCCAGCCAGGTGCGGCGCTTCAGCCTGAGGACCGGAGACACGGTCGAAGGGCAGATCCGGTCGCCGAAAGACGGCGAGCGTTATTTCGCCCTGCTCAAACTAAACTCCATTAATTTTGAGGATCCGGGCAAGGTGCGCCACCGCACCAACTTTGACAATTTGACGCCTCTTTACCCCGACGAGCGGCTGGTGATGGAAGTCGAAGACCCGACGATCAAGGACTGGACCTTGCGGGTTATTGATCTGGTCACCCCCATCGGCAAGGGGCAACGGGCGCTGATCGTAGCGCCGCCGCGCACCGGCAAGACGATGATGCTTCAAAGCATCGCCCACGCCATCGCCGCCAATCATCCGGAATGTTATCTGATCGTGCTTCTTATCGACGAGCGGCCCGAAGAGGTCACGGACATGGAGCGCTCGGTTAAAGGCGAGGTGATCAGTTCAACGTTTGATGAGCCGGCTTCGCGCCATGTGCAGGTGGCGGAGATGGTGATCGCCAAGGCCAAGCGTCTGGTCGAGCACAAACGCGACGTCGTTATTCTCCTCGATTCGATTACCCGTCTGGCCCGCGCCTACAACACGGTCGTTCCTTCTTCCGGCAAGGTTCTCACCGGCGGCGTCGACGCCAATGCCCTGCAAAAGCCCAAGCGCTTCTTCGGCGCCGCCCGCAACATCGAGGAAGGCGGCTCGTTGACCATCGTCGCCACGGCGCTGGTCGATACCGGATCGCGCATGGACGAGGTTATTTTCGAGGAATTCAAGGGAACCGGCAATTCGGAAATCATTCTCGACAGGAAACTGGTCGACAAGCGTATTTTCCCGAGCATCGACATCACCAAGTCGGGCACCCGCAAGGAAGAACTGCTGGTCGATAAGGGCACCTTGTCCAAAATGTGGGTGTTGCGCCGCATTCTTAATCCGATGGGTGTGGTTGACGCCCTGGAATTCCTGGGCGGCAAAATTAAAGACACCAAGTGTAACAACGACTTCTTCGATTCTATGAACAGTTAGGGCCAAGACTCATTAAATTCATGAATTCTGCGCGAAGCAGAAAAGGCGATCCGGCTATGAAAAGGCCGAAAAGCGTAGTATTCGCTACGGTTGAGGCCTTTGAAGACGTCCGGTCG
>MIAA01000016.1:104054-163642 GCA_001830425.1 Rhodospirillales bacterium RIFCSPLOWO2_02_FULL_58_16 | reverse complement strand
CAAAATGACCGAATGGACGGCGGAAAATCGGCTCGTCGGGGGCCGACAGGCCCGCCTTCGCCGATTCTCCTTGTCCCTCAGTCATTTTGATGTCACAGAATTTCATGAATTTAATGAGTTTTGGCCCTAAGTTAAAAGAACCGTCGAACCCGTTGTTTTTCTTGCTTCAAGGTCACGATGGGCGTGGGCGGCCCCGCTCAGGGGGTAGGTTTGGTTGACGTGTATTTTTACATGGCCGGCAAGCGTCGCCGCGAAAAGCTCCGCCGCGCCGGACATCAAATCTTTCCGTTCCGCCGTATAGGTCATCAGGGTCGGACGGGTGAGAAACAGTGATCCCCTGGCGGAAAGAAGCGCCGGATCAAAAGGTGGAACCGGCCCCGAGGCGTTTCCGTAACTCACCATCATTCCCATCGGCTTCAGGCAATCGAGCGAGCCGTTGAAGGTGTCTTTGCCCACGGAGTCATAAACAACGTCCACGCCTTTGCCGTCGGTAATTTCACGGGCGCGTTCGCTGAAATTTTGTCGCCGGTAATTGATGACGTGATCACAGCCGTCGGCTTTTGCCGATTCGGCCTTTTCATCGGAGCCGACGGCGCCGATGACGACGGCGCCCAGGCATTTGGCCCATTGGCAGAGAATTGAGCCGACGCCCCCGGCGGCGGCATGGACAAGAATGACATGGCCTTTTTGAACGCGATAAGTGCGGCGCAGCAGGTATTGCGCGGTCATGCCTTGCAGCATCATGGCGGCGGCCCGGGCGTCGCTGATCGCATCGGGCAGCGAAACCAGGCGGTCGGCCGGCATCAGCCTTTCTTCGGCGTAGGCGCCGACGGGCAGGGAGGCGTAGGCTACCCTTTGTCCGGGATTCAGGTTTTGTACGCCGGGGCCGATTTCTTCGACGATTCCGGCGGCCTCCATGCCGATGACGGCCGGCAAGCGGGGGACGGGATACAGCCCGGTTCGGTGATAAATATCGATGTAGTTGAGGCCGACGGCGCTTTGTCGGAGGCGAACCTCGCCGGGGCCGGGCTTGCCGATGTCGATTTTTTCCCATTGCAGGACTTCCGGGCCGCCGTATTGATGAATGCGGATGGCGTTGCTCATGATTTTTCCTTTCAGTCGGCTTCCAGACGAAGGAGGGCGAGCTTGGTTTCTATGCCGCCGCCGCCCGAATATCCGGTCATTTTGCCGCCGGCGCCGATTACCCGGTGACAGGGAATGATAATCGGGAGGGGATTGCGGCCACAGGCCCCGCCGACGGCGCGAGGGGCGCTGCCGAGCGCCTTGGCGAGATCGCCGTAGGTTCGGGAGGCGCCGTAGGGAATCTCGCGCATCAGCGCCCATACCGAGTGTTGAAAGCCGGTTCCTGACGGCTTCAGCGGCAGGGTGAATGTCTTGAGCCGGCCGTCGAAATAAGCGTTTAATTGGTCCCTGGCCATGGTTAAAAGCGGCGATGAGCGGTTAGCAGACGTCCGTCCCCATTCAAGGGCGACCAGACGGCCTTCTTCCTCAAACAGCGTAAGCGGGCCGAACGGCGAGTTCATACTGAGGTATTGCATGGGTAAATCTTACAGCTATGCTGAGGCCGGGGCCAAGACAAAGGAAAAGGAAAAGGAATCATCGTGACCGCCAACAATGAAAATTCGGGACAATATTATAAATATCATGTTTTTTGCTGCACCAACGTGCGCCCGGTAAATCATCCGAAGCCGTCGTGCGGACGCCACGGCGCCGATGAAGTGTTCGCTTATTTGCGCGAGAAAGTGCTGGAGCTGGGCCTTGAGGGAGTAAGAATCAATTCCTCCGGTTGCCTGGGGCGATGTGAAAAAGCGCCGGCGATGGTCGTCTATCCCGAAGGCGTCTGGTATAACTGCCGGAGCCGCGAAGACATCGACCGGATCGTCGTTGATCACTTTCAGAAGGGCAAGCCGCCAAAACACTTGATGTTGAGCTTAAACGAATAGGAGATACTACATATTGTGTTGTTAGTCATTTTAGCAGCATTGATATGAAGGCGCTCACCATCTACGCCCCGGCCGGCGGTGGCGGGCGGGCGGGGATCGCGGTAATTCGAGTTTCCGGGCCGCAGGCGGGGAAAGCCTTGCAGGCGTTGAGTCGGCGTGAATTGCCGCCGGCGCGGCGAGCGACAAGGGCGGGGTTTCATAACCCGGTTGACGGCGTTCTCGTTGACGAGGGGCTGGCGCTTTGGTTCCCCGCGCCGTCAAGTTTTACCGGAGAAGACGTCGCCGAAATGCATGTCCATGGCGGGCGGGCGGTGCTTTCCGGGATGCTGAACGCCTTGGGCGCATGCGAGGGGTTGCGGCTTGCCGAGCCGGGGGAGTTCAGTCGCCGCGCTTTTGAGAACGATAAGTTTGATTTGACGGCGGCGGAAGGACTCGCCGACCTTATAAACGCCGAGACGGAAGCGCAGCGGCGTCAGGCCTTGCGGCAAATGCAGGGGGAACTGGGGCGGCTCTATGAGTCATGGCGTCAAAGCCTTATGGCGATCATTGCCGATATCGAAGCGACCATTGATTTTTCCGATGAAGACCTGCCCGTCGATTTATTCGATAAAGTAATTCATGGCGTTGATTTTTTGCTTTCGCAGATTATCGCTCATCTGGGTGACGGCAAGCGCGGCGAAATTTTACACAATGGCCTTCATTTGGCGATTATCGGGCCGCCGAACGCCGGCAAATCGAGCATGATGAATTTATTGACCAGGCGCAACGCCGCGATTGTCTCTGATCTGCCGGGAACGACGCGGGATGTTATTGAGGTCCGCCTTGACATTGCCGGGTATCCGGTGGTGGTTGCCGACACCGCAGGCTTGTGCGAAAGCGGCGACAAGGTTGAGATGGAGGGGGTGCGCCGGGCCAGGGCCTGGGCCGAAGGCGCCGACCTTAAACTGGTTATCTTTGACGCAAAAAGGGGCCTTGATCCCCTGGCGGCGGAATATGTGAACGAGAATGCGTTGGTCGTTATCAACAAGATTGACCTCAATTTCGAGAGCTTTCCCAAGGAGATCAAGGGATATTCGCCGCGTTATGTCTCGGTGTTGACAGGGGAAGGCATTGAAGAAATGGCGGCGGCGCTGGAACGGATGATTGCCGGGCGCTGTCAAATTTCTTCTTCCCCATCCTTGACCCAGGCCCGGCATCGTCAGGCCCTCGAACAATGCCGGGATTCATTGATTCGTTGCCGGCAAACGGATGCTTCCGAGCTGGTTGCCGAAGATTTGCGGCTGGCGGCGCGGGCGCTGGGGCGAATCACCGGCCGCGTCGATGTTGAAGACATCCTCGATGTTATTTTCAAGGATTTTTGCATAGGCAAATGATGTTTCACGTGAAACGTTGTTTATTTTTTAGAACGAAATAGAATCAAATCGGATAATATTGGGTTAAATTTCAAAAAAGGCGGTTTTGTTCTTATGGGTTGCTGTTTCACGTGAAACAACGCCGTCGATAAAGCCGGAATAAATGTTGATGACTCACTGATGGCGGAAAACGAAAAAACATCGTTAATAAAATATTTACCATTATTTAATTTTGCTGATGTTTGACTCGGGAAATACTTATTTATAAAGTCGCCATATGAAAACGGATCAAAAATTTGACGTTATCGTCATCGGCGGCGGCCATGCCGGGTGTGAGGCGGCCGCCGCTTCCGCTCGCCTGGGCGCTCGCACCCTGTTGCTCACTCACAAGATAGAGACCATCGGCGAGATGTCGTGCAATCCCGCCATCGGCGGCTTGGCCAAGGGGCAGATCGTGCGGGAGATTGACGCTTTGGACGGGCTGATGGGGAGGGCGATTGATCGAAGCGGAATTCAGTTTCGCATGCTGAATCGATCCAAGGGGCCGGCCGTCCATGGCCCGCGCGCCCAGGCTGATCGGGGACTATACAAGCAGGCGATTCAGTTGCTTCTTCAGGAGCAGGATAATCTTGAGATCATTGCCGGCGAAGTCGACGCTTTGCTTTTCGATGCTTCCGGCAAGCTCGGCGGTGTCCGGTTGACGGGCGGGCGAGAGCATGGCGCAAAGTGCGTGGTGGTAACTACCGGGACATTTCTGCGCGGCGTGATTCATATCGGCGAAACGCAGACGCCGGCCGGGCGGATCGGCGAATCGCCGTCACGCGGTCTGGCGGAAACCTTTATCAAGCTGGGGCTTGTTTTGGGGAGGCTGAAAACGGGAACGCCGCCGCGACTGGATGGCCGCACGATTGATTACCGGAATCTCACCGCGCAGGAAGGCGACTCGCCGCCGACGCCGTTCTCATTTCTCACTAAAGAAATCAGGACGAGGCAGGTTGCTTGCCATATTACCCGGACGACGCCGGATTCACACAAATTGATTCGTGATAATTTGGCGCGCGCCCCCATTTATTCGGGGCAGATCAAAAGCGTGGGACCAAGGTATTGCCCGTCCATAGAAGATAAAGTAGTGAGATTCGCCGGACGGGACAGTCACCAGATTTTTCTGGAGCCGGAAGGCCTGGACGATATTTCCGTGTATCCCAACGGCATTTCCACGTCGCTGCCGGAAGATGCGCAGCTTGAACTGCTGAAGACAATCCCCGGCCTGGAAAACGCCGTTATGTTAAGGCCGGGGTATGCTATCGAATATGATTACGTTGATCCGCGACAACTCAAGCCCACCCTGGAAACCATCCGCGTGAGTAGACTCTATCTTGCCGGGCAGATCAACGGGACGACGGGATATGAGGAAGCGGCCGGCCAAGGGCTTATGGCCGGACTCAACGCGGCGACGGCGGCCATCGGCAAAAGCCCTCTGGTTTTGGATCGCGCCGACGCCTTCATCGGAGTCATGGTCGATGATCTGGTGACCCATGGGGTCACTGAGCCTTATCGGATGTTTACCTCGCGGGCGGAATACAGGCTGCGCTTGCGGGCGGATAACGCCGATCAACGGCTTACGCCGAAAGGGATCGAAATCGGCTGTGTGTCGCCGTTAAGAAAAAAAGAATTTGCTAAAAAACAAAAAGCATTAAAAAACGCTCGTAACGTTCTGGGAAAGCTTACAATAACCTCTAATAAGCTTCGCGAGCGCGGGATTAAGATTAATATGGACGGCTTGAGGCGCAACGGCATGGAATTGCTGGCCCATCCGGAAGTCAGGATGAGTCGGCTATTGACGTTATGGCCGGTCATCGGCGATCTTGACGCCGAAATTGTTGAGCAGATTGAAATAGAAGCCCGCTACGCCGCCTACCTGGAAAGGCAAGACGCGGATATTGCGGCGTTTCGCCGCGATGAGGCGCTGGAAGTGCCGACGAATCTGGACTTTGCCTTCGTCCCCGGACTTTCAACAGAGGCGCGGGCCAAACTTGCCGGCGCCCGTCCGGCGACGCTCGGCGCCGCAGCGCGGATACCTGGCGTAACGCCGGCGGCGTTGACGATCCTGCTGGCTTACGTTCGCCGCAAAGGCAAAAAGGCGCATATTGATCATTCCGCCGCCGTTTCACGTGAAACAATGGAAAAGGCGGAGGGCGGGAAGTGAAATGACAACGGAAGCGTCGCCGCCCACGGACCTGCGAGAAATCGTTTCGATAACGGACGAACAAATGGCGCGCCTTGAGGCATATGTGAGGCTTCTTGAGAAATGGCAAAAGCGGATGAACCTCATCGGCCGGGGGAGCCTCAATGATATTTGGCGAAGGCATATTCTGGACTCGGCGCAATTACTTGCGTTGCTTCCCGCCGATAAAAAAATAATTATCGATATGGGCAGCGGGGCGGGGTTTCCGGGGATGGTTCTTGCCGTCCTCACCACGCATGAAATTCATTTGATCGAGAGCAATGGTAAAAAATGCTCATTTTTGCGTGAATTGAACGGCGTTCTGGAAACCAGAGCCGTTATTCATAATCGGAGAATCGAAGAAAAACAGGGCATTAAGGCCGATTATGTTACGGCTCGCGCCTGCGCGTCGTTGAATAAATTGCTGGAATACGCTTGGCCGCTTTTAAAAACCGATGGAAAATGTCTCTTTCTCAAGGGGCAAAAGGCGCAAGAAGAATTGACGGAATCACTAAAAAGATGGAAGATGTCGGCTCAGATGATCCGCAGCGTTTCCGATCCGACGGGGACGATCCTGCAATTAGGGGAAATATCTCGACGCCATGGCTGAAAATAATGAACAGAGTCAAGCAGGCGGCGTGCGTATCTTTGCCGTCGCCAATCAAAAAGGCGGGGTTGGAAAAACCACGACCACCATCAATCTGGCAACGGCGTTGGCGGCGGTTAAGAAAAAAGTACTTATCATAGATATGGACCCGCAGGGGAACGCCAGCACCGGACTTGGTATTGAGCGGGGCGAACGGGATTGCAATTCGTATCATGTTCTGGTCGGCGAGGCCGAGATCAACGAGGCGATTCTGAATACCGATATTCCCGGCCTTCAGATCGTTCCTTCCGGCCTGGACTTGTCGGGGGCCGAGATCGAGCTGATTGATTATGAGCGCCGGGAGTACGGCCTCCGCGAAGCCCTCATCAAGGGGGCGGGCGATTATGATTATGTTCTGATCGACTGTCCTCCCTCCCTTAATCTGTTGACGATTAACGCTCTCGTCGCCGCGCAGGCGGTGCTGGTGCCGCTGCAATGCGAATTTTTTGCGCTGGAGGGGATCAGCCTTCTGGTTAAAACCGTTGAGAGAGTGAAACGAAACTTCAACTCAAGCCTTGAAATACAAGGGATTGTGTTAACCATGTTTGACAAACGCAATAACTTGTCAGGGATGGTTGAAAACGATGTCCGTGAATTTTTCGGCGAAAAAGTCTATAAAACGGTGATTCCGAGAAACGTTCGCATTTCCGAAGCCCCTTCCCATGGTCGTCCGGTCCTGGTTTATGACATGGCTTGCGCCGGTTCGCAGGCTTATCTTCATTTGGCCAGCGAAGTTTTGCGGCGTGAAAACCGGATGGCAAGATAATGGCGGCTGAAACCAAGCGCAAAAACCTTGGAAGAGGGCTTTCGGCGTTGCTCGGCGAGAAAGGCGAGGATTACTCGGCTCTCGACAGGCTTCGCGTCTCCAAAATGGTTCCCGTTGAGCTTCTTCATCCCGGCAAATACCAGCCCCGGCGCATCATGGATGAGGAGTCGCTCAATGAGCTGGCCAAATCAATAAGCGAAAAGGGCGTTCTTCAGCCGTTATTGGTCCGTCGCCGTCAGGGTGACGCCGATTCATTTGAAATCATCGCCGGGGAGCGCAGGTGGCGGGCGGCGCAAAAAGCCAAGGCGCATGAAGTTCCGGTAATCATCAAGGACCTTAATGACCGGGAGGCTCTGGAAGTCGCCCTGGTGGAAAACCTGCAACGTCAGGACCTTTCCCCTCTTGAAGAAGCGGAGGGCTATAACCGGCTGCTTGAAGAATTCAAACATACGCAGGAGAATCTGGCCAAGTCCGTCGGTAAAAGTCGAAGCCACGTCGCCAACATGATGCGGCTGCTCGGACTTCCCGGTTCCGTAAAAGCGATGATGGAAAGGGGCGAGCTGACGGCCGGCCATGCGCGGGCGCTGTTGAATGTCAAAGACCCGGAAGCGGTTGCCCGTCAGGTGGTCGAGCGCGGCCTTAACGTCAGGCAGACCGAGCTTTTGGCCAAGGATAACGGTCGAACCGAAACGACGGCCAAAAAACCGGCGGCCAAGGATGTCGACGCCATCGCTCTTGAAAATGACCTGACCAACCTTCTCGGCCTGATGGTGAAGATCAAATTTCGCGGCGAGAAAGGCTCCCTGGCCATCCACTATAATTCTTTGGATCAACTGGACGACATTCTTCATCGCCTGAGTCACGGGGCGCACGGGGCGCGGCGGGAAAACGCCGACGAAAGCGAATCATAAAATCAGGCGTGGTGCGCCGCCTGGGCCAGACGCAACAGGGTTCGTCCGCAAACAGCCTTGTCCGGTTGTCCGGACGTTTTGCAATCCAGTTCGGCCTCCGTGACGAGATCCATGGCCGAGGCCAGTTTTTTATTGGTCCAAAGTTGTAACTGGCCGGCGAAACGATCTTCCTGTTTGTAAAAAACGGGAGGCCTCAAGGATTTCATGGCTTGCTTGGGGGCCTGCCCCTTGGCGACAAGCGCTTTGGCGAGGTGAAGCCGCTGGAGATGATTCGCGGCGGCCCGCAATATGGTTACGGGCGAAATCCCCTCGGCGAAAGAGCGCGTCAAGCTATGTTCCAGGGCAAGGCGATCGCCATCAAATACCGCGCTTAAAACATCATCCAATGAGATTGCGGAGCTGTCGCCGATACAGGCGCGGACGTCTTCTACCGTAACCGCGCCGGCGCCTCCTATGTACAGGGCTAATTTATCCAGTTCGCTGCGGCTCATCAAGCGATCGGCGCCGAGACAATCGATTAAAACGGCGAGAGCGTCGGGGGAGACGGAGATATTGTGCTTGCCGAGCGATTCTTTAACGATGTTGCGAAGATCGGCTTTTTCATCTTCATAACAGGCGATAACCGCAGCATTTTTCGCGCCTTCGAACGTTTTGCGCAAAGATGATTGCGCCTTCAGCGGACCCGCTTCGACGATAACCAGGGCTTCGATGCGGCTTGAAGCGAAAAACTCCTTGAATAAAGCAGACAAGGAATCCGTAGCGTCCTGCAATCTTATGACCCGTCCCCCTCCGCCGAAAGACAGGGCATTTGCCTCATCCGCCAGCCGCGCCGGGTCTTCTTTCAGGGTTTTTCCGGTTAATTCGACGACGCGAAACGGGTCGCGCAGATCATCGACTACGGTTCGGGCCAATATATCGGCCCGTTCATGGACCAGACCCTGATCAGGTCCGTATAAAAGAAGGCAGCGCATGGCCGGATCAGGACGGCGCAGGAAATCATTCAGGCGTCCCGGCGGAATCTTTACGATTTGGGGACTCCTTTAGCGGCGGGGAGGGAAAAGAAACCCGACAGGCGGGTGCGAATATCATCGCCGATCATCTCGACGGCGCGGGTTCGCGCGTCTTTCTCCGCCATCAGGTTGCCGAAATCCGAGGTCAGAATGTTATAGCTGCTTACGATTTTGCTTGATCCCTTAAACAAGGACGCGCCGGTTGCGGCCTCGGAAAGAGAGAAGCTCGCGGACATGATCAGATTGGCGCGGGATGAAAAGGCGTCTTTTTCCACGGCTAACTGCTGAATACTCTCATTAAGCTTAATGTTGAGAAGATACTGGGGCTTGTCGGGGCGGCCGCCGGGGGTAAGAGTATCCTGTAGCTTGTTGCGTAAAAGCTGTCCGCTGCGGTCAGTGATCGGCTTGACCTCGATGCTTGCCAGGTCGGCGACGACTTCGCCGCCGGCGCGGCTCCCGTGCATGGGGCGAAACCCGCAGGAGGCAAGCAGGGCCAGCATCAGAAAAACGGAGAGATATCTAAATAACAACATTTACAATCCTGTTGGGCACGATAATAACTTTTCGCACTTTTTTACCGTCGATGGCCTTAACGACATTGGGCAGCGCCAGCGCCGACTTTTCTACTTCGCTTTCATCGGCGTCTTTCGGCAAGTCAATGGTTCCCCGAAGCTTGCCGTTTACCTGGACCCCGATGGTAACACAATCTTCGCGCAATAATGAATCATCGGCTTTGGGCCATGCGGCGTCCACAAGCAGGGCGTCATGGCCGAGCGTCAGCCATAACTCTTCGGCTATATGCGGCGTCATCGGCGCGATCAACCGGATTATCGTTTCCAGACCCTCGCGGATAACCCAGGGCGCTCCTTCCTCGTTTTCGGCGAGGGCGTCAACGTTATTGGTCAATTCCCTGATTCGGGCCACCGCCTTGTTGAAATGAAACCGGTCAAGATCGCCGGAAACGGCGGCGATTGTCCGGTGAACGGCTTGGCGCAACGCCTTGCAGTCGTCGCTCAGGTTGTCCGGCATGTCGGCGGCGGCGGGTAAAAGATATGTCCCGGCGGAAGCGACCATGCGCCACAGCTTGTTGATATAGCGCCAGGCGCCGTCGACTCCCGCATCGGTCCAGTCCAGGTCCCGCTCCGGGGGACTGTCGGAAAGCATGAACAGTCGCGCCGTATCGGCGCCGTAGGCGCTGATGATCGCTTCGGGATCAACGACATTTTTGCGCGATTTACTCATTTTTTCCGATCTGCCGACGGTGACCGCCTTTCCCTTATATTCAAAGCCTCCGCCCTCGGCGGGGGTAATATCATCCGGGAAAAGCCAGCTTCCGTCGCCGTCGCGGTAGGTCTCGTGGCAAACCATGCCCTGGGTCAGCAGGCCGGCGAACGGCTCTTCGACATCCAGGTAACCGCAGCGCTTCATGGCGAGAGTAAAGAAGCGCGAGTACAATAAATGCAGCACGGCGTGTTCAATGCCGCCGATATATTGGTCCACCGGCAGCCAGTAATTGACGGCTTCCCTCGTGAACGCGGTTTTTGCTTTCGGTGAGCAAAACCGCGCAAAGTACCAGGATGATTCAAAAAAAGTATCAAAGGTATCGGTTTCACGACGCGCCGGCTTATGACATTTCGGGCAATCGACATTTTTCCAGGTCGGGTGGTTTTCCAGGGGATTGCCGAAGGCGTTCAGGCTGATCTCTTCGGGCAGGACGACCGGCAAGTCATTTTCCGGCACGGGGACGACGCCGCACTCCGCGCAGTGGATCACCGGGATCGGGCATCCCCAATAGCGTTGCCGTGAAACGCCCCAGTCGCGCAGACGATAATTTACGGTTTTGCCGCCGGAGCCTGAAGATTCAAGGCGGGCGGTCACCGCTTCCTTGGCCTTTTCTACATCCGAACCGTCGAGAAAATGCGAATTGATAAGGACGCCGTCGCCGGCGTAGGCGATGTTGTCAATCTTGAAGGAAGCAGGATCGACATCGGGGGGAGCAATGACGGGAGTTACTTTCAGGCCGTATTTTCGGGCAAAATCCAGATCCCGTTGATCGTGCGCCGGACACCCGAAAACGGCGCCGGTTCCATACTCCATCAGCACAAAATTGGCGACATAAACGGGCAGGGTAATTGCGGGAAGAAAGGGATGACGGACAAGCAATGCAGTGTCATAGCCGGTCTTTTCCGCTTTTTCGATGGCGGCTTCGCTGGTGCCGAGGCGGTTGCATTCGGAAATGAACGCCGCCAGGCCGGGGTCTTTCTCGGCCAGTTTCAGGGACAGGGGATGATTGGCGGCGACGGCGCAAAAAGCGGCGCCGAAAATGGTGTCGGGGCGGGTGGTGTAGACCTTAAGGCGGCTTAAATCGGGGGCGTCGGCAAAAACTTCGGCAAGCTCGAAATCAATGTACGCCCCTTGGGAACGACCGATCCAGTTTTCCTGCATAAGCCGGACCTGATCGGGCCATCGCGTCAGCGTGGGAAGCGACGCCAGCAGCTCTTCGGCGAAGGCGGTAATGCGAAGGAACCACTGGGTAAGCCGGCGCTTTTCAATGCTCGCCCCGGAGCGCCACCCTTTTCCGTCAATTACCTGTTCATTGGCGAGAACGGTATTTTCAACCGGGTCCCAGTTGACCCAGGATTCCTTGCGATAGACCAGATCGTGCTTGAGAAAATCCAGGAAAATTTTTTGTTCGTGTTTGTAATATTCCGGATCGCAAGTGGCGATTTCACGGGACCAATCGTAGGAAAGCCCCATCGATTTAAGCTGTTTCTTCATGGCGGCGATATTGTCTTTGGTCCACTTCGCCGGGTGAATCTTGTTCTCGATGGCGGCGTTTTCCGCCGGCAGGCCGAAGGCGTCCCAGCCCATCGGGTGCAATACATTGAAGCCGCAGGCGCGTTTATAGCGGGCGATCACATCGCCGAGGGTATAGTTGCGCACATGCCCCATGTGGATGCGTCCCGAGGGATAGGGAAACATCTCAAGCACATAGTACTTCGGTCGATCAGAATCCTCGCCGACGGCAAAACAGCCCCGTTTATGCCAGACAGACTGCCATTTAGCTTCGGTTTTCCTGAAATTATAACGCGGCATGATGATCAGCCGATCCTATTGTTGCAGCGTTTCGTTCCGTAGCTGCCGGGCGCGGACGAGGATGGCGTCTTCGATGCTGGCGCCCGTTTTCTCGGGGACGGGGGCGTCCTTCCAGGAGCCGCCGCCTTGAACCTGACGGAATACCGCCACCCTTATTCCGTCGGCGCGCAGCGCCCGGCCTAGAATGTAAATATTCAACTTGAAGCGCTCGTTCGGGGCTTCGGCGGCCGAATGCCAATCGGTGATGATGACGCCGCCGAAGGGATCGACGGAACTGACCGGCATGAAGGAAATGGTGTCAAGCGACGCCCGCCACAGAAAGCTGTTTACGCCGATGCTGCTGCCCTCGCCGCCCCGGCCGCCGCCGAACATTCCTCCGTCGCTGAAAATGCCGGGATTCGCGGCGGTTTGCGCCGCTTTTGCCCGCTTTTGCGCTTCCAGTTCTTCGGGCGTATAAGGCTCGACACAGGATGAAAGCATAACGGCCATTAAAACAATGGCGCAAATACATAGCTGACTGAAGGCGCTGTTCTGTTTTTTCATCTCAGTCCATTCCACCGGATCGTCGGCGACTTTAATATACTAAAGAACAAGGAGATGCCAGCCCGTCGATTGCGGCGAGTCCGCAACAGCCGCTGATCGACAGGCGAGGGGCGGTGGCGGCGGAAACTCCCCCCAGGGCATAGACGGGAAGAGGGCTTGAGCGACGCCAGGCCGCAAACAGCAAAGGCCCCAAGGGAGAAAGTTCCGAATGACCGGCGGATTCAAATACCGGAGACAACAGCGCCGCGTCGGCGCCGATCCGGGCGGCTTGCCGCAAGGCGGCGGGAGAATGGGCGGCGGCGGTGACAATCCAGTCGGGACGCCGCCAGGCTTGCCATGTCCCCGGCCCCTGTCGCGCCTGTTTTTCGGGCAGATGCAATCCGGCAGCCCCCACGGCCAAGGCCAGTCGGGCGTCGCCGGCCACCAAAAGGCGGAGGTGTTTACGCCTGCAAAGCGCCGCCAGCTCATGGGCCAGCCCGGAGCGGTCGGGGGCGTCGTAATGGCGAAGAATAACGGCGCTGCCGCAGGGCAGGGCGGCGGCGACCGGCAGGGGGTCGGGTAATTTGATATTGTCGGTCATTAAAATCAACGGCGGCAGCCTTACGTTCTCGGCCGGGCGTCGATTCCGTAAATTGAGCTTGTACGATATGTCTGATAGGGTCGTCATGGGTTTTGACTCTCTTGACGGATAGTATGGGAATGCGGATGGAATCGGATATTGCGGAAAATATAGTCCGCGTAAAGGCGCAAATAGCCAAGGCCGCCGGGGAAGCCGGCCGTTCGGCGGAAGAAATCACCTTGATTGCCGTCGGCAAGTCTCATTCCGGGGACCGGGTGCGCTCGGCGCTGGAGGCCGGCTGTCGGGTTTTCGGCGAGAGCCGGGTTCAGGAAGCCGAAGAAAAGTGGCCGGCGCTTAAAGGCGATTTCCCCGACGCCATACTGCATCTGATCGGCCCCCTTCAACGCAACAAGGTGCGCCGCGCCGTGGAATTGTTTGATGTCATCGAGACCGTTGACCGCGCTAAACTGGCCCGCGCCTTGGCTGACGAGATGAATCGCGTCGGTCGTTGCTCCGACTGCTTTATTCAGGTCAATACCGGCGAGGAGTCGCAAAAGGCGGGAGTCGCTCCCGGAGACGCCGATGCTTTTATCAAAACATGCCGGGGTGATTTGGGATTGCCCGTGCGCGGCCTTATGTGCATTCCGCCCCTTGACGAAGAGCCTTCCCTTCATTTTGCCCTGCTTAAAGGAATCGCCGAGCGCAACGGCGTCAAGGAACTAAGCATGGGCATGAGTCATGACTTTGACGTTGCTATTCGCTTCGGCGCCACCTTGATCAGGGTGGGTACGGCCATTTTCGGAGAACGGGAATGAATGTTTATTCTCGTCGATCCGTCGCAGTCGCCAAGCAGTAAAAGCAGGTCTTTCAGTTCCAGAGCGACGCAGCCTGCGGTCGGCAAGTAATCAGGCGCGGCGACATGCATGAAGATGGCGCTGCCCGGTCCTTTGCTTACCGGATCGTCGTTATAGCCCAGTTCGACGATGAGGTCGTAAACGGCGTCCTCGCGCCACAAAGCCTCGCAACGGGCGGCAAAGGGCAATTGCACCAAACAATTATAGGACGGATCGTCGGGATCGTCGCACCAGGCGTCGGTTGGTTTCATCTCCTGCGCGGGCAGTCCGGTCAACGGGCGGCTCACGCGATCAGGACGATAAAAGACCCGACGCAGGGGAAAGCTTCCTTCGGGCGTCGCGCCGTCGCCCTCGCGCTTGTCGGCGGCGACGCCGCTGCGGCCCAAGGCGCAGCGGAGGCGCCTGCCGCGCCATTCCAATATGTCCGGCGGCCATACATCAATGTCCATGGAACGATCATATCAGTTATTACAGGGCGGCGAGGCCGCCGGCGATCAGGGGGTCGGACTCTCTGGCTTTTGTTTCGTTCTGCGCCCAGCGTTTAACGTCAATATTGTCGAAAAGCAGGGAAGACATGTCCAAGGCGGAAAGTTCCCGGCTCTCCTCTATCGGCGGCGATGACGGGTTTGCCGGAAGCTCTGCGGTTTGTCCGTCGGCCTTCAGAGCATCGGCCTCGGCCCGCAACAGTTCCAGTTCGGCTCCGGTGATAACCGGCGCTTGCGCGACCAGGGTCGGGGTGATCGCCGGCGCAGGCAGTCCGGCCTTGGCGGTGTCTTGCGCCCATTGAAGAACCTCGGCGTATTCGGCGATTTGGGGAGAAGCGGTTGCGGAGGGTTCGTTCCCGGCGATTTTGACCTCGCCGTCTTCGTCGCGATGATCCGCCAAAAACGACAACACATGCTCGCCCATGTCCTTGCCGGTTGACTCGCTGACGATGACGTTGACCAGGGAAGCGGCGCCGCCGATGATGCCGCCGAAAAGAGCGCCGCCGGCGATATGAGGCACAGGCCCCAGGGCGTCGCCGGTCAGGTTCCTATAGATCGACGATACAATGGGGATATGCTGAAGGGGGTTGATCACGTCAAGGAAGTCGGAAAAGGTAAGTCCGTCGGCGCCGAACGGCTGAAACCCGCCACCACCACCGGCTTCCGCTTCGTTGTTTTGCTGCGGCGCAATCGGCGCCGGCACAGCGGGCCGGAGAGCCGGGGCGTTTATCTGGTCGTTCATGAATAGCCCCTTTTCTCGAAATTTCATATTCCAAGATGCAAATCCAATGCCATTATTGGAATGCTGATGAATCAAGGGGTTATGCAAATTTATTCGGCAGTTCAGAGGAAAGTGTCGGCACAATTTTCCCTGATTCAGAAAAGATGTCCGCCCCGTCGCGCCTTGGCGCGCAGATAGCCCTCATTGTGGGCGTTGGAAGGGAAGGCATGAGGCACCCGCTCGGCGATATTGATGCCGCATCGTGAAAGCGCCGCGACTTTGTCGGGATTATTGGTCATAAGGCGGATATTGGTGAAGCCAAGGCTGCGCAGCATTTGCGCGGCGGGAAGGTAGATGCGTTCGTCATCATAAAAGCCCAGTTGTTCATTGGCTTCCATGGTGTCGTGGCCCCGGTCCTGCAATTCGTAGGCCCTGAGCTTGTTGACCAGGCCGATTCCTCGCCCTTCCTGGGCCAGATAGAGCAGAACGCCGCCGCCGGTCTTGGCAATCTCCTTGATGGCGCCGCGCAGTTGATCGCCGCAGTCGCAACGCAGACTGCCCAGAAGGTCGCCGGTGAAACATTCGGAATGGATGCGCGTCAGTATCGGCTTGTTGAGGGCGCTGTCTTTGTCCTTCGCGGGGTTGCCGATGATGATGGCCAGATGCTCCAGGCCGCCGTCGATGGGCCGAAAGGCGATAATCCGCGTATCCTCGGCGTCCGACAGAGGAACGCGCGCCTCGCTGATGGCGCGCAGAGTCCTGGCGGCGGTGTGCTCGTATTGAAAAATGTCTCCGGCGTCAACCATAAGAAGATCGTGGCGGGCGGTCCACCGCGCAAGGTCATCGGCGTCCGGGTCGTTGATTTTCGCCGTTATCGCCGCCGGCAACAGACGGGCGAGTTTGGCAAGGCTTACGGCGGCGCTTCGGCAGTCGTGGGGAGGCGCATCCTCAATCGTTAATTTGAGGGCTTCCAGTCGATTGTCCGGTTCTGCGCGGGGGAAGCCGGAAAGAGGATCGGCGAGGTCGTAAATTATTTCTGCGGTCAGACCGTTATCGGCGCCCAGGCACACTACCTTTGCCTGATGGTCGGCCGGCTTCAATACGGCGGCGCGTCTGGCGGTGATGGCGAGAACGGGCTTAACGCGGGCGATGGCGGATAACTCATTCAGGCCTTCGGGGGTCACTGCCTCCGCCGCCTGGGCGAGGATGGCCGCTCCGCCTCCTCCATAAATGACTACGATGCGGCCTCGACGCAATTCCGATACGGCGCGGTCCACCGCCAGGAGCGAAAGCGGCTCCCGCGAGGCGGGCATGGCGATTGCTTCAATACGACGGGGCATGGAACTCTCTTGCGGCCTTTCACCGGAAACCTGATCGCATTATAGTATCAGGCGTCAAATTCACAGGGGATAATTTAACCCATGATATCCGGCAAGCGGGTTCTGCTCGTTGACGATGGTCCGACCTTGCTGCAAATGTTGGGCGAACAATTGCAACTGCGTGAGGAATTTACCACGGTCGGAACGGGAACCGGCGCCGAAGCTCTGGCGCTTGCGCAAGCGGAGCATTTCGACGCGATCATTCTTGATGCAGGATTGCCGGATATGAACGGCGGGGAAGTATGTCGTTTGATGCGGCGCAACGGCGTTCTGTCGCCGATCATCATGCTCACAAGCCCTGACGCCGGCGCCGGGATAATTTGCGGCCCGGACGGCGGAGCTGACGATTATATCGTCAAACCGTTTCGTCTCGGCGTTTTGCTGGCGAAGTTGCGCGCTCATATCAGTCGTCGCAAATGCGGCGATGACGCCGTTTTTATGATCGGACCTTACATTTTTCAGCCCGGCGCCAAGCTGCTGACCGACCGTAATGATGAAAAAAAGGTGCGTTTGACCGACAAGGAAACGGCGATCCTGAAGTATCTTTATCATGCGGGCGACAGGATCATAAGCCGCGAGGTGCTTTTGGACGAGGTCTGGGGATACAACGCCGGCGTTACGACGCATACCCTGGAAACCCATATCTACAGACTGCGTCAGAAGATAGAGCCTGATCCGTCCGACGCCCGGCTGCTGATCACGGAACAGGGCGGATATCGTTTGGCGCCCTAGTTTTGATCACTTGAAGGATAGGGATCGACGAAACTGAACATGTCCGGGTCAAGCGGCATCCCGGAACGGCTTCCGATAAGAGAAACGGAGGTCACGACGCCCTGGACATCGGTAACCAGCCATTTTTTCAAGGCCAGGGGACGTTCGCTGAACACCAGAGTCAGCGTCCCGTCCGGATCGTTGTTTCTGACCACCGTGACCTGGATGACGCCGGGGTCGCGCTCGAACCCGGTGATGGTGAGGTCGCCGGATGAAAGAAGGATGTTTTCACCCACCAGAATGCCGGCGGGCGTGGAGTTCAGCGGGTAGTGGTCCGCTTGTTTCATTTCCTTGTCGTGATAAATCAGCCATGAGCCGTTGGCGATGATCTCAATGGGCGTCGGCGGGTCATATTCGATGCGCAGCCTGCCCGGCCGCGAGATGGACAATTTGCCTTGGGCATGGGCGCCGTTTGATGAAATCTGTAGAAAGTCGGCCTGCAACGTTTTGATGTTGTTGAGGTATCTCTCTATCAGGTCAACATCGGCTTTTTCGGCGGCGCTGAGATTCACGGCCTTGGGCGCCGCCGTTGCCGGCGTCGTCAAAAACGTCAGCGCCAGCACCACAGCCAAGCGAGGCATTTTCTTTATTTTGCGGATCATCGCCGTTAGTGCATAGACTCGTTCAAAATATATAATCGGTTCCTCATCCGTCATGCGCGGACTTGGTCCGCGCATCCACGTCTTAAAATCTGAACCGCGTCAAAGACATGGATGACCGGGGCAAGCCCGGCCATGACGATGAGTGTAAGTCCTGTATTTATGTCTGTGTATTAGTACGGCTAGAGATGCATGAAATCAATGGTCATGGGGATTATTCTGGCCGATGAGGACTTCCCGGCGGCCGACGCGATTGGCTTTGCTGACCAGATTTTCGGCTTCCATGCGCTCGATGATGCGCGCGGCGCGATTGTATCCGATTTGCAGGTGCCTTTGGATAAAGCTGGTGGAGGCCTTTCCTTCGCGGGCAACCAAAGCCCTTGCCTCTTCGTATAACGTATCATTCAGCGGGGAGTCGTCGTCAAAGGCGGGGACGATGTCGTCTTCTTCCTCGGTTATCGCCTCGATGTAGGAAGGGGCGCCCTGCAATTTCAGGTAACTGACCACGGCTTCGACTTCCTGATCGGAAACAAAAGGCCCGTGAACGCGCATGATGCGTCCGCCGCCCGCCATATAAAGCATGTCGCCCTGGCCGAGCAGTTGTTCGGCGCCTTGCTCGCCGAGGATGGTGCGGCTGTCGATTTTAGAGGTGACCTGGAAGCTGACGCGGGTGGGGAAATTGGCCTTGATGGTGCCGGTGATCACGTCAACGGAGGGACGTTGGGTCGCCATGATGACGTGAATGCCGGCGGCCCGCGCCATTTGCGCAAGCCGCTGCACCGCCGCTTCGATATCCTTGCCGGCGACCAGCATCAGGTCGGCCATCTCGTCAACGATAATGACGATAAACGGCAGCGCTTCCATGGAAAGGGGATGTTCCTCGTAAAGCGGCTTTCCCTGATCGTCAAATCCCGTCTGCACCCGGCGCGTTAATATTTCGCCTTTCTTCCGCGCTTCGGCAAGGCGGGCGTTGTAGCCGGCGATGTTGCGGACGCCGAGTTGGGACATTACGCGATAGCGCTCTTCCATTTCGCGCACCGCCCATTTCAAGGCCACGACCGCCTTGGAAGGCTCGGTGACGACCGGCGAAAGCAGGTGAGGAATGCCTTCATAGACGGACAATTCCAGCATCTTGGGATCAATCATGATCAGTCGGCATTCTTCGGGCGTCTGTTTGTAGAGGATCGACAGGATCATGGTGTTGATGGCTACCGACTTGCCCGCTCCCGTGGTGCCGGCGATCAAAAGATGGGGCATGCGCGTCAGGTCAACAAGCACCGGAGCGCCGCTGATATCCTTGCCCAGCGCCAGGGGCAGCTTTCCGGAGCTTTGCTCAAAATCTTCCGAGGCGACCAGTTCCCGCAGGTGGACCATTTCGCGGCGGACGTTGGGAAGCTCGATGCCGATAGCGTTGCGTCCGGGGACGACGGCGACGCGCACCGCGACCGCGCTCATCGAGCGGGCGATATCATCAGACAGGCCGATAACCCGGCTGGTCTTGGTTCCCGGCGCCGGTTCGAGTTCGTAAAGGGTGACCACCGGGCCGGGGCGGACCTTGGTAATTTCGCCGCTGACGCCGAAATCTTCGAGCACGGTTTCCAGCAGCCGGGCGTTTTGTTGCAGGGCGTCGCAGGTTATGGCGGCGGCGCCTGCGCCGGCGAGGGGAGCTTCAAGCAAATCGAGGGGCGGCATCGAATATTTATTGTCGGGAGACAGGTCGAGCGTTCCTTGAGATGCGGCGCGCGCCCGTTTTCCGGCTTTGGGCATACGCAGCCTCGGCGTCACCAGATCGGAGCGGGCGGCGGAAGGCGGATTGATATTTCCGCGTTCAATAAGGACGGCGGCGGCTCCTCCCTGCCGTAACGGCAGCGCGGCGATAGCGTCGCGGCTTTGCATCAGGAAACGAAACAGCGAGGAAAGTCCGCGCCCCAGCCCCAGGGCGGCGGCACGCCAGTCATTTACGGAAAAGCCGAGGGCGGAAACCAACGCCGATATCCCCAGGATTGCCGTAATGTCAAAAACCATCCACGAAAGGGTAACGCCGCCGGTATGCGTTATGGCGATGACCCGCTCCATTAACACGCCGCCGGTGACGCCGCCTAATCCCGCCATCATCGGCCACGCCGGAGGCTTGGTCAGGAGACTCAGGCTCATGGCCAGCAGGATCACGGCGGAAGTCAACATGGTCAGGCGCAGCCATAACAGGGAAACGGGGCGCTTGCGGAGTAATTTGTAACCCCATGCCGTCAAGGCGAGCGCCGGCAAACATCCGGCGAGACCAAAGCTTTGAAGCATTAAATCAGCGATATAAGCGCCCTGAACGCCCAGGAAGTTGTGCGGCGCGGCGGCGGTGGCGTTGTTGAGCGAGGGATCGCCGGGGTTGTAGCTGTACAGGGCGGTCAAAACGGCGGCGGCGGCGGCGATAAGCGCAAGGCCGCTTGCTTCGGCGAGGCGGCGGCGCAGGATATCGCCGGCGCCTTCCGGCAATAGCGGCTCTCTTTCGGCGGTGATAATGGTTCTACCCATACCGCCGTTTTAAATAAAGTTGCTTTACAAGACCTTAACATCGGCCTTCATTTTATAAGTACTCGTAGCCCTTTTCGCCGTGGGTGGTGAGGTCAAGTCCTTCGATCTCATCTTCACGGTCGACTCTCAGTCCGACCAAGGCCCTGACCACGACCAGAATTATATATGTGACTGTCGCCGTCCATATAATGGTGGCGGCAATTCCCGTTGCCTGGATCAGAAGCTGATCGAAAACAGATGTCTTCGACAGGCCGAGGCCGCCCAGAACGGCGGACCCGAAAAAGGCGGTCAGCAGGGCGCCCGTAGCGCCGCCGACCCCGTGGATGGCGAGCACATCCAATGAGTCATCGATTTTCAGACGATTTTTTATGAAGATAACGGCGTAAAAGCAGATAAACCCGGCGACCAGACCAAGGACAAATCCGCCTATCGGGCCGACAAAACCCGACGCCGGAGTAATGGTGGCCAGACCGGCGATGCCGCCGGTGGCGATGCCGACCAGCGTCGGCCTGCCGAACTTGATCCATTCGATGGTCATCCAGGTAAAGGCTCCGGTGGCGGCCGAGATGTGGGTAACCAGCATGGCCATGCCGGCGGAGCCGTTGGCGGCCAGGGCGCTGCCGGCGTTAAAGCCGTACCAGCCGACCCACAACATTCCGGTTCCGATAAAGACCATAACCGGACTGTGCGGGGGCTTGATTTCCTTGGGGAAGCCCTTGCGGCCGCCGAGCATAAGAGCCGAGACGATGGCGGCCGTGCCGCAGGTTACATGGACGACCAGTCCGCCGGCGAAATCCTGGACGCCCATTTTTGCAAGCCAGCCGCCGCCCCATACCCAGTGCGCCACCGGGGCATAGACCAGAACCAGCCACAAGGCCGAGAACAAAACCACGGCGCTGAACTTTATGCGCTCGACATAGGCGCCGACGATCAACGCCGGGGTGATAATGGCGAAGGTCATCTGGAACATGAAGAACACGGTTTCCGGGATATCGCCGGTTAATGAGTCAACGCCGACGCCGGCGAGGAACGCCTTGTCCAATCCGCCGATCCAGGCATTGGCCCCGCCGCCGTCGCTGAACGCCAGACTGTAGACGAAGGCCGGCCACAGCACCGAGGATATGCAGGCGATGGCGAAACAATGCATCAGAACCGAAACGATGTTTCGGGCATGGACCAGCCCTCCATAGAACAGCGCCAGACCGGGCATGGTCATAAACAGCACCAGCGCCGTGGACGTCAGAATCCAGGCGGTGTTCCCATCATTCAGCATTGGCGATCCTCTTATAATAAAAAGCCGGTGACTGCTGATCATCAAGAACCGTGCCAAAAGCGGCGGCGGCGGCTAATGCCTTGAATCAAAAGAAAAATGTTTTGGAATAAGGGGGTTGCCCGGATTTACAAACCCACGTCGCCGCCTAATAATTAGGCAGATAGCAGAGGCCTGAACAAAATATAAGCAATGCGTACAAATGAGTTAAGGATCGCGGCTCAGGCCCTGCGCCGCCAGTTCTTTCAGGTAGTTGTCCCAGATTTTGTTCTGGCGGATGCCGAAGTCGTAAAGGATATCCCATGAGTAAATGCCGGATTCGTGCCGGTCATCGAACTTGATGCGGATGGCGTAGTTGCCCACCGCTTCAACGCCGAGGATGCCGACGCGGCGGCGGCCGGCGACGACTTTCTTTTGGTTCGGGCCATGGCCCTGGACTTCGGCGGAGGGGCTTTCAACGCGCAAAAGCTCCGCCGGCAGATTAAAGCGACTGCCGTCGTCAAAATCGATTTCCAGAGTCTTTTCTTCTTTTTTCAGCCGGATTTCCGTGGGCCGATGAGAAATGGCGAAGGGGCTGTTCAACGGGTTGCTCCATCGCCCAGCTTCCGCGCCTCGTCCACCAGCATGATGGGGATGCCGTCACGGATGGGATAGGCGAGTTCCGCCTGGTCGCTGATCAACTCCTGAGCCTTTTCGTCATAGCGCAACGGTCCCTTGGTCAGGGGACAGACCAGGATTTCAAGAAGCTGAGGATCAACTTTGCGTTCGCTCACTGTGGTCTCCTATGATGAATGTCCGGCGGCGATATATACCCGTGTGTAATGATACTTGCAAACCGACGCGCTTGCCTTATCATCCGCGACGCTTTAAATCAGACCCTTACATGCGGGCGTAGCTCAGGGGTAGAGCGCAACCTTGCCAAGGTTGAAGTCGTGGGTTCGAATCCCATCGCCCGCTCCAGCTTTCAAAACGTTGCCGGAAAACCCGCATAAACAGGGAGATGCCGGACGCGCCGTGGTTGACGGCGGGTAGAGTGAAAAATTCCTCCTCTTGCCAAGGGGAGGTCAGGTAGAATTTTGACCTCCCGATTCATCAGCGGCAGGAAAATGCCGTTTTTGAATTGATATCCGCGTTAATCGGCGTTCATCCGTGGTTTTTTCACCTTAGTTATCAGCCACGGATGTATGCTGATGAACACAGATCGCAACCCGGCAATGGGCCATTATGGATCAATGAGTAAGGCTGCTGGTATAAGCATACGGGCCGCTTATGCCGTATGCGTAAATCGCTCGATGCGTAAGTCTGTCTCAAAATCAGTTACCTTCTTATCTTTTATGATTATAAAGTAAGGGGGTGGCCTTTTTAGAAATATATAAAGGGCCGTTATAACGGGGGAAACGGGGGGGATTTCATGCTGCGGGAAGCTGAAAAGCAAAAAGCGGAACTGGTTAACAAGGTCATCCGGGCGGCCCGCAAGGGTCTTGACGGCGACAAGGCGGCGGATGCCGAACGATTTATCAAACAATGTTTCAAGCATGTGCCTCCCGGCGACATTCTTGAAAACAGTCCGGCTGATCTCTTAAGTTTCGCGCAATCTTTATGGAGACTTGCGGCAAATCGCTCTCCTCGCCACGCCAATATCCGTGTTTTCAACCCGACGCCGGAAAAAGACGGCTGGAAGTCCGACCATACGATCATTGAAATAATCAATGATGACATGCCGTTTCTGGTGGATACCACGGTTGCCGAACTGAACCGCCAGGGGTTGACCACCCATCTGATAATTCATCCGGTTTATAATGTCAGCCGCAGCAAGGGCGGCAAGCTGCTGACCGCCGGGGAGTCGGCAAAAGCGGGAGAAAAAGGCGGCGCGGAATCGTTTATGCACATCGAGGTTAACAGGCAATCCGGCAAGCGCCCGGATGAAATCCGCGAAGGCCTTGAAAAAGTGACCGAGGATGTGCGCGCCGCCGTCGATGATTGGGCGCCCGTGCGCAATAAACTGGCCGACATTATCGGCGAACTTGCCAAGACGCCGGCGAACGTCACGCCCGGCGATCTGAACGAGGTTCGTGATTTTCTGAGTTGGATACATAACGATCATTTCACCCTGCTGGGATTCCGCGAGTACATGTTCAAGGACGGCGGCGCCAAGACGACCGTGTCGATTGTTAAAAATTCCGGCCTCGGCATTCTTCGGGACCAAAATGTCATGGTGCTGGAGGAGTTGCAGGACTTGGCCTCCATGTCGGCGAAGGCGCGTGATTTTGTCAACAAGCCTGATTTATTGATGGTTCTCAAGTCCAATAAGATTTCCACCGTTCACCGTTCGGCGCCCCTGGACGTCATCGGTGTCAAGCGTCTTGACGCAAAGGGCAAGGTGATCGGCCAACGCCTGTTCGTCGGCTTGTTTACTTCAGTAGCCTACAGCCTAAGCCCGTGGGAAATTCCGTTATTGAAACGAAAGCTGGACCTGACCTTTAAACGAACCGGTTTTATGGAGTCCGGCCATGACGGCAAGGCTCTGCTGAATATCCTGTCCACGTTCCCCCGCGACGAACTGTTTCAGGCCTCGGTAGAGCATCTGTATCTGACCGGTTTAGGCATTTTGCATCTTCAGGATCGGCAGCGGGTCGCCATTTTTGTCCGTCGCGATGAATTCGAGCGTTTTGTCACCTGCCTTGTCTATGTGCCGCGTGATGCTCACACTACCGCTCTTCGGCTTCGCTTCCAGGAAATACTGGAAAAGGCCTTTGCCGGCAAAATATTGACTCATTCCACGCAGTTGGGGGAGACGCCGCTGGCGAGGCTGTACTTTGTCGTTCAAACGACGCCGGGAAACATTCCCGTCTATGATGTCTTAAAGATCGAGGCGCAACTGATCGATGCCGCGTGTTCGTGGTTCGACCGTTTGCGGGAAGCGCTGATCAAGGTCAACGGCGAGGAGCGGGGACAGTCTCTTTTCCTGCGGTATTGCCGGGCGTTTCGCCTGGGGTACACCGAGCGGTTCAGCGCCGCCGTCGCCATCGACGATATATCCATGGCCGAAGCGTCCCTGAAAAGCGGGGAAATCGGCATGAGGATTTATCGTCCCGAAAATGTATCGAAAAATCAAATGTGGCTTAAGGTCTACCATCCCGGAAGCGCGATACCCCTGTCCGATATCCTGCCCATGCTGGAGCATATGGGGCTGAAGGTGATGGATGAAAAGCCTCACTCCATCCGTCCCGATAATGATCTGGTGATGCTGCATGATTTCGGGCTTGAGACCCGCGATGGAAGCGCCGTTGACCTTGACGTCATCGGCGACAAATTCAGGGAGACATTCAAGCGCGTATGGCGGGGAGAGATAGAAAGCGACGGCTTTAACGTTCTGGTCCTGGGCGCCGGACTGGCTTGGCGCGAAGTAGTTATCCTCAGGGCTTACAGCAAGTATTTGCGTCAGGCCGGGATCACGTTCTCGCAGGCTTACATGGAAAAAACCCTGACCAATAATTCGGGACTGACCCGTTTGATCGTCGATTTGTTTTTGGCGAGATTTGACCCCAACCGTTCCAAGGATACGGATAAACGGGCAGTCTCAATCCTTAAAAAGCTGAACGAGGGGCTGGATGCGGTGGCCGGCGCCGACGAGGATCGAATTTTGCGCCGTTTCATCAATCTCGTGGAATCCACCCTGCGCACCAACTTCTTTCAGAAAACGGAAAGCGGAGCGCCCAAGTCCTATCTTTCCTTCAAACTGGACAGCCTTAAGGTAGACGAGTTGCCGCTGCCGCGTCCGATGGTGGAGGTCTTTGTCTATTCATCCAGGGCCGAGGCGATTCATTTACGCGGCGGCAAGGTTGCTCGCGGCGGCATCCGCTGGTCGGATCGGCGCGAGGATTTCCGAACCGAAGTTCTCGGCCTGATGAAAGCGCAGATGGTGAAAAACGCCGTCATCGTGCCTGTAGGGTCCAAGGGAGGGTTCGTGGTCAAGAAGCCGCCGCAGGGAGGCGGCCGCGAAGCCCTGCTGAATGAAGGAATTGAGTGCTACAAAACCCTGATGCGCGGGTTGCTGGACATCACCGACAATCTTTCCGGCGACAAGGTCATGCCGCCGACAGACGTGGTTCGTTATGACGGCGACGATCCTTATCTGGTGGTGGCGGCCGACAAGGGGACCGCTACTTTCTCTGATATCGCCAACGGCGTTTCCGGCGACTACGGGTTTTGGCTCGGCGATGCTTTCGCTTCCGGCGGCAGCGTCGGCTATGACCATAAAAAGATGGGAATTACCGCTCGCGGCGCCTGGGAATCCGTGAAGCGTCACTTCCGCGAAATTGGCGTCAATGCCGAGGAAAAGAAACTCTCGGTGGTCGGCGTCGGCGACATGTCGGGCGACGTTTTCGGCAACGGCATGTTGTTGTCCGAGCGCATCAGGCTGGTGGCGGCGTTTAACCATTCGCACATCTTCATCGACCCTGAACCGGATGCGATCAAGAGCCATGCCGAGCGTAAGCGGTTGTTTGCCCTGCCGCGCTCGAATTGGAGCGACTATAACCCGAAGCTGATTTCAGCGGGCGGCGGCGTGTTCGAGCGGCGCGCAAAGGCGATCATTCTCAGCCCTGAAATCAAGAAATGCCTCGCCATCGCCAAGGACAAGGCGACTCCCGGCGAATTGATCAGCGCCATTCTGCGCACGCATGTCGATTTGTTGAGCTTCGGCGGCATCGGCACTTACATCAAGGCTGCTCATGAAACGCACGCCGATGCCGGCGACAGGGCCAACGACGCTATCCGCATCAACGCTTCCGAACTGAAATGCAATGTCATAGCCGAGGGCGCCAACATGGGGATGACGCAACGCGCCCGCGTTGAATTTGCGCTCGGCGGCGGGCGGTTGAATACGGATTTCATCGATAATTCCGCCGGGGTCGATTGTTCCGACAACGAGGTCAACATCAAGATTCTGCTGGATCAGGTGGTCGCCAACGGCGATTTAACGATGAAGCAGCGCAACAGCCTGTTGGCGAGCATGACCGATGAGGTGTCGGCGCTGGTGCTTAAGGACAACTACGCGCAGACCCAGGCGATTACCCTGATACAGACTCAAGGAATGGAGATTTTTGACAGTCAGGCGCGGCTGATGCGGATGCTTGAAAAGGTCGGCAAGCTGAATAGGACGGTCGAATTCCTGCCTGATGACGAGACCTTGATCGAGCGTGAGACTACAAAGCAGGGATTTGCCAGGCCGGAAATTGCGGTGCTGATGTCTTATGCCAAGATTTGGCTTTACGACGAACTGTTGAATTCCGATCTTCCGGACGATCCCGATCTTTACAAGGATTTGATTAATTATTTCCCGACGCCGCTGAAAAATAAATACAAGAAAGAAATCGGCGGCCATCGTTTGCGCCGCGAAATCATCGCCACCCGCATTACCAATTCCATGATTAACCGGGTTGGCGGCGCTTTCGTCCACCATGTCATGGAAAAAACCGGAACGACGCCGCCCGAAATTGCGCGGGCCTACACGATTGCCCGGGAAGTGCTGGGTTTGCGCAGCTTGTGGGAAGATATTTCGGCGCTGGATAACAAGGTTCCCGCCAAGGCCCAGACCGCGATGCTTATCGACATCAACAATCTCATCAAGTGGATCACGTTGTGGTTCTTGCGCAACGGCGACAGGCTGCCGGCGATCGGCGTTCAGTGCGCCGAGTTCGCCGCCGGCTTCGCCGATCTTATCGGCGGCCTGAACAAGACGCTTCCCAGGCATTACCGCGAAGACGTAAAAAGCCGGGCCATGATCTACGTTGATCAGGGCGTGCCGGAAAAGCTGGCGATCAAGGTGGCGGGGCTGGTGAATTTGTTTTCGGGCTGCGACATTGTCCGTCTCGCCGGCAGGCGTCGCCTTGCCGTTACCGATGTCGCCCGACTGTATTTTGCCGTCGGCGCCCGTTTCAGGATGGGGCGCCTACGCGCCGCAGCGGAAAAACTGGTTGTCGAAACCTATTGGCAGAATATGGCGGTAGCGGCGCTGGTGGAGGAAATTTACGGACACCAGCGGGCGCTTACTTCACAAATCCTGGATTTCTCCGGTAATATGACCGATCCGGAAAAGGCCATCGGCATCTGGACCGCCGGCAATTGCGCCGCCATTGATCAGGCTGAACAACTGCTTACGGAATTGTGGGCGACCGAGATCAATGATATTTCCATGATTGCCGTCGCCGGCAGGCAATTAAGAACCTTGGCCGAGGCTTCGGCGTCTTCGTAATCTAAGGCGACTTTTACAGCAGGAAACTTCATGACATTTCCCGATGAGAAATATAAAGACATTGCGGCCTACGGCGACGCCTATTTCGAGCGTCTGGGCAAGGCGGCGGCTTCCGTTGACCGGGGCAAGCTGGGCGAGGCGGCAAGGATTTTGACGGATGTCTACCGGCGTCGCGCCACCCTTTATGTCTGCGGCAACGGCGGCTCGGCGGTGATTTCCGCCACCTTTGTCTGCGATCACGTCAAGCTGATCCAGACCGATACCGATCTGGTTCCCCGCGTCGTTTCGCTCAACGACAATATTTCGATGATTACCGCCATTTCCAACGATATTTCCTATGACGACATTTTTGTCTATCAGCTTAAATCAAGCGCCGACCCCGGCGACGCGCTGCTGACCATCAGCTCGTCCGGCGATTCAGAGAACGTCGTTCGCGCCGCCCAATGGGCGCGAAACAACAAGCTGGAGGTGATTTCGTTTACCGGGTTTTCCGGCGGCCGCACGGCGAAAACGGCGACGGTGAACCTGCATGTAGAAGCCGATAACTACGGCATCATTGAGGATACGCACCAGTCATTAATGCATATCCTCGCCCAGTACATCCGCCTGTCCATAATGCCGCCGGACCTCATCGCCAAGCGCAAGTTTTAGAGTTTATTCATCGCCGATCAAGGCCGATGTCCACGGCCGGGGCGGAGTGGGTAATGCGCCCGACGGAGATGTAGTTAACGCCGGTCTCGGCGACGGCGCGGATGTTTTCCAGGGTTATTCCGCCCGAGGCTTCGGTTCGGCAGCGGCCTTTGGTCAGCGTCGCCGCCCGGCGCAGGGTTTCCATATCCATGTTATCAAGCAGAACGGCGTCGGCGCCTGCCGTTATTGCTTCCTCGACTTGATTGAGAGTGTCGCATTCGACTTCAATATCGACGATGCCGATATTTTTTGCCCTGGCGACGGCGATGGCGATGCCGCCGGCGGCGGCGATGTGGTTGTCCTTGATCAGGATGCCGCTGTCCAGCCGCAGGCGATGGTTTTCGGCGCCGCCCATGCGGGCGGCATACTTGGCCATATCCCTTAGGCCGGGAATGGTTTTGCGGGTGTCCAGCAGCACGGCGCCGGTTCCTTCGATGGCGTCCGCATAGGTTCGGGTCAGGGTGGCGATGCCCGACAGGTGTTGCAGCAGGTTGAGCGCCGTGCGCTCGGCGGCCAGCAGCGCCCAGGCATTGCCCTCGATACGGGCCAGTTCCGTTCCCGCCGTCACCCGGTCGCCGTCGTTTATCAGGATATCCACGGTGATTTCCTTGGCCATGCGATCCGCCGTCATGTGGAACGCTTCAAGGGAAAAGCCGATGCCGGCGACGACCAAATCCTGGCGCGCCGTTATCGCGCCGGCGAAGCCGGCATCCACGGGGATCACCGTTTCCGATGTGATGTCGCCTTTGCCGATATCTTCATCAAGGGCCGCGTTGATGATTCGTCGGATGGTTTTGCGGTCTATGGTCATTTTGCGAAACCTTTTGGGATCAGGATGGTGTTTTTCGGCGGGCGGCTGTTATCGGTTGTCGGATAGTCCAGGGTGTAGTGCAGCCCTCGACTTTCCTTGCGCTTCGCCGCCGAGCGGATAATCAGGTCGGCGACCAGCGCCAGATTGCGAAGCTCCAGCAAGTCGCCGGTAACCCGGAAATTGCCGTAGTATTCGGCAATCTCGCCGAGCAGCAGGTCAACGCGCCGTTGCGCTCTTTCAAGGCGTTTGTCGGTCCTGACAATGCCCACATAGTCCCACATGGAACGGCGCAGTTCCTCCCAGTTGTGGGAAACCACAACTTCCTCGTCGGCATTGGCGACCAGACTTTCGTCCCATTCGGGCAGGGGCGGGGGAGCGGGCGTTTGCCGGATGTTTTCAATGATGTCCTTGGCGGCGGCCTCCGAGAACACCAGGCATTCCAGCAGCGAGTTGCTGGCCATGCGGTTGGCTCCGTGCAGGCCGGTGCAGGCCGTTTCGCCGATGGCGTAGAGTCCGTCAATGTCGGTTCGTCCGCGCATGTCAACCACTACGCCGCCGCAGGTGTAATGGGCCGCCGGCACTACCGGAAGAGGCTCACTGGTCATGTCGAAGCCGAACTTCAGGCAGTTGTGATAAACGGTGGGGAAGTGGCTTTCAATAAACTCCCGGGGTTTGTGACTGATGTCCAGGTAGACGCAGTCAATGCCGAGGCGCTTTATCTCGTGGTCGATGGCCCTGGCGACGATGTCGCGGGGCGCCAGCTCGGCGTCTTTATGGAAGCGATCCATGAAGCGCGAGCCGTCATTAAGCAGCAGACGACCGCCCTCGCCGCGCACCGATTCGGTAATCAGGAAAGATTTAGCCTGAGGATGAAACAGGCAGGTAGGGTGAAATTGGCTGAATTCCATGTTCGCCACCCGGCAACCGGCGCGCCAGGCCATGGCGATCCCGTCGCCGGTAGAGCAGTCCGGGTTCGTGGTATACAGATAGACCTTGCTGGCGCCGCCGGTGGCCAGCACCACCGTCTTGGCGGACAACAGTTTGACCCGACGGGCGGCGGTATCCAGGGCGTAAGCGCCCAGGCAGCGTTTGGCGGGGCCTTCGCCGGCGATCAGATCGATGACTGAATGATTTTCCAGCACGGAGATACCGGGTTCGGCGCGGACCCGTTCTTCCAGTGTTTTTTCAATGGCCTCGCCGGTGGCGTCGGCGGCGTGGATGACGCGGCGGCGGCTGTGGCCGCCTTCGCGGGTCAGGTGGTATTTATCGCAGTCGTCGCGGCGGCTGAAATTGACGCCGAGGCTGATCAGCCGTTCGACCGCCCGGCGTCCGTTTTCAACCACAAAGCGGACGACATCAGGGTCACATAGGCCGGCCCCGGCTTTCAGCGTGTCTTCGATGTGGGAATCGATGCTGTCGTTTTCATCCATAACGGCGGCGACGCCGCCCTGGGCGTGGACGGTGTTGCCGTCCCTTAACGCGCCTTTGCTGAGCAAGGCGACGCGCATCTTGGGCGCCAGGGTGAGGGCGGCGCTCAGTCCCGACGCGCCGCTGCCGATGACGATGACGTCGTAAGACGTTTCGGATTCCATTATTTTTGAACGGGCGATGGCGACATATCCATCATTCTTTGCAGGGGTTTCAGCGCCGCCAGACGGAGCGGCTCGGCCATTTGAAAATAGGGGGCTTCGTTGACCATGCACAAGTACACTTTTTCCAGCGTGTTTTTCTCCATATAGGGGCAGTCGGCGCAGGAGCATCCGCCGTCGGCGCCGGGGGCGGGGATGAAAGTCTTGCCGGGGGAGGCCTTTTGCATCTGATGGATGATGTGAGGCTCGGTGGCGATGATGTACTCATCGGCGGCGGCGGCAGTCACAAAGTTCAGGAGCGACTTGGTGGAGCCGACATGGTCGGCCAGATTGAGAATCGCCTCCGGGCATTCGGGATGGGCCGCCACCAGGGCGTGGGGATATTTTATCTTGAGCTTGACCAGTTCCTTTTCGGAAAACTGCTCGTGGACGACGCAGGTTCCCGGCCATAAAAGCATATCGCGTCCCGTCTTGCCGTTGAGATAGCCGCCCAGATAACGATCCGGGGCGAACAGGATCGGTTGCTTCTTTGGAATTTGGCGAATGATCGCTTCGGCATTGGACGAGGTGACGATGATGTCGGACAACGCCTTCACGGCGGCGGAGCAGTTGATGTAGGTAATCGACAGATGGTCCGGGCGCTTTTCCCGGAAGGCGCGGAAATCGTCGGGCCGGCACGAGTCCTCAAGGGAGCAGCCGGCTTCGGCGTCGGGGAGAACCACGGCGCGGGAAGGGTTGAGTATCTTGGCCGCCTCGCCCATGAAGCGCACTCCGCAAAAGACGATCATATCGGCGGCGGTTTCCTGCGCCTTGCGCGACAGGTCGAGGGAGTCGCCGACGAAATCGGCTAAATCCTGAATCTCCGAGTCCTGGTAGTAGTGGGCGAGGATGACGGCGTTTTTTTCGCGCCGAAGCCGGTTGATCTCGGCGTAAAGATCAATATCGGGGTCCATTCCCTCCTCGGTGAGGGCGTCTGTTCCCGGCAGGACGACGGTTTCTGACATGTTCGGCGCCTTGATGGTTGATTACATATTTTAATATCAAACGCCGGAAAAAGCGATTCAATGCCTAAAGTGGCGGATGCCGGTCAGGACCATGGCCAGCCCCGCCCGGTCGGCGGCGGCGATGACTTCGTCGTCGCGCACCGAGCCGCCGGGCTGGATAATCGCCGTCGCTCCGGCTTCGGCGGCGGCCAGCAATCCGTCGGCGAAGGGGAAAAAGGCGTCGGACGCCGCTGCCGAGCCGATGGCGCGGCTTTGCTTTTCGCCGGCGGCCGTTGCGGCCTCCTTTGCCTTGAGGGCGGCGATGCGCGACGAATCAACGCGGCTCATCTGGCCGGCGCCGATGCCGACGGCGGCGCCGTCCTTGACGTAAACGATGGCGTTGGATTTGACGTGCTTGCTGATCGTGAAGGCGAATTTCAGGTCGGCCATTTCGGCTTCGGTGGGGGCGCGTCTGGTGACTACCTTGAGGTCGCCGCAATCAACGATGTTGTCCCGGCTTTGCAACAGGTAGCCGCCGGACAGGGTGCGCACCGTCATTCCGGGGGCCGTCGGGTCCGGCATGGCGCCGGTGGTCAGCACCCGCAGATTCTTTTTAGACTGTAGAATCTTGCGGGCGTCGTCGTTTATTTCGGGGGCGATGATTACCTCGGCGAACAGCTTGGCCATTTCCTCCGCCGTCTCGCCGTCCAGCATCCGGTTGACGGCGATGATGCCGCCGAAGGCGCTGACCGGGTCGCAGGCCAGGGCGCGTTTATAAGCGTCGATAAGGCTGTCGCCCAGCGCTACGCCGCAGGGATTGGCGTGTTTGATGACGGCGCACGCCGTCTTGTTGAACTCGGCGACCAGCTCGAAGGCGGCGTCGGTGTCGTTAAGGTTATTGAAGCTGAGTTCCTTGCCCTGGAGCTGCAAAGCGGTGGCGACGCCGGGCCGGGAATCGCCGCCGATGTAGAACGCCGCCTGCTGATGAGGGTTCTCGCCGTAGCGAAGCACCTGTCGCAGTTCTCCGGCGAAGGTCACTCGTTTGGGGAAAGGCTCGTTCAATTGACCCGAGAACCAGGCGCTGATAGCGGCGTCATAGGCGGCGGTGCGGGCGTAAGCCTTGGCCGCCAGCCGGCGACGCAGATCATGGGTGACGGCGCCGTCGTTGGCGTTCATTTCCTCCGTAACGCGGGAATAATCCTCGACATCGACGATGACGGTGACGAAGGGGTGATTTTTGGCGGCGGCGCGGATCAGGGCGGGGCCGCCGATATCGATGTTTTCGATGCAGTCGTCAAAGCAGGCGCCGCCGGCGACCGTCGCCTCGAAGGGATACAGGTTGACCACCAGCAGATCGATAGGCTCGATTGAATGGTCCGCCATCGCCTTCAGGTGGGCGGGGTCGGAGCGCACCGCCAGCAGGCCTCCGTGGATCCTGGGATGAAGGGTTTTTACCCGACCGTCCATGATCTCGGGGAATCCGGTATGGTCGGAGACCTCGGTAACCGGCGCGCCGGCGGCCCTCAGCGCCTTTGCCGAGCCGCCCGTCGATAATATTTCTACTCCGCAACCGGCGAGAAAGCGGCCGAATTCCTCAAGGCCGGACTTGTCGGAAACGGAAATCAGGGCGCGGCGAATTTTTGACGGCATAGACGGACTCCTTGGCGGGTGATTATTAATTTTTGAGCGGGGCGTCGCCGGGGACATGATATTCGGGGACAAGGCGGCGGATAATCTCCATCAGGCCGGCAGAATCGCCCGGAGAGCAGGCTTCGGCCAGGCGGTTGATCTCTTGCTTTAATTCAAGGGCATCGCCGCTTCGCGGCGCCGCCAGCAGGATGCCCGGATATTCGGTAGGCGCCGGGGATTCCCCGGCGTGAAGCATTTCTTCAAACAGTTTTTCTCCGGGGCGCAGGCCGATAAGGTCGATCTTGATATCGACATCCGGCTCCAGGCCGGCGAGGCGGATCATCTGATTGGCCAGATCGAGGATGCGCACAGGCTCCCCCATGTCGAGAACAAAGATTTTACCTTCATGCGCGGGATTGCGAACGCCGATGGCCGAGGCTTGCAGGACCAGCTCCACCGCTTCGCGCACCGTCATGAAGTAGCGCTTCATTTCGGGGTGGGTCACCGTCAGCGGGCCGCCCTTCGCCAACTGGCTCTGGAACAGGGGGACCACCGAGCCGGTAGAGCCGAGAACGTTGCCGAAGCGCACGGTGACGAAACAGGTATGGCCCGGCGCCTTGCGGCCGATGTCCAGAGTTTGGCAGTACTGCTCGGCGATCCGCTTGGCGGCGCCCATTATGCTGGTCGGATTCACCGCCTTGTCGGTGGAGATCAGCACCATCGCCGCCGTTTTGTTCTTGATGCAGGCGTCGGCGATGTTGACGCTGCCGATGACATTGGTTGTTATGCCTTCGAATATATTGGCTTCGACCATCGGCACATGTTTGAGAGCGGCGGCGTGAAAAACCAGATCAGGTTTGTTCTCGGCGAAAACCTGTTCAATGCGGCTTTGATTGCGGACGTCGGCGAGCACCGCTTTGCGCGGCAGATCGCCGTGATGCTCCGATGTTTCCAGATCAACGGCGTAGAGGTTGAATTCACAATTGTCGAGGAGGACAAGAGCCGAGGGAGAAAAGCCGCAAATCTGGCGGACCAGTTCGCTGCCGATGCTGCCTCCCGCTCCCGTCACCAGAACGCGACGGCCTTTGATGAGGGCGTTCATCGCGTCGCGGTCGAGCGCCGTCTGCGGCCGGCCCAGGAGGTCCTCAAGGGCAACGGGGCGGACCTCCACATTGTCGCTGACTCCGCTCTTGAAGTCGGTAAGCTTCGGCAGCCGCGCCAGGGTCATCCCCAGCTCTGCGGCGCTGTCAAGAAGTCTGCGCACCTGGGTTTTGTCCATATTGTCCCTGGTCAGGATCAGTCGCTGCGGACGGTTGCCGAATCTTGCCAACTGGCGGACGACGGCATGCATTTCATCGGTGGTCCCAAGAACCTTGACGCCATGAATATGACGTCCCACCCGGTCGGAGTTGTCGGCGACAATCCCGACTACCTGATAATTATTTTCTCCGGATCGGGAGAGGGAGCGAATGAAAAGCTCCGCTCCGTCATCGGCGCCCGCCAGCAGCACCGGAATGGAACGGCGGCCTTCCCTTTCCAGCCTGAATTCGTAGCGCCGGTCCTTGAACAGCCGGTACAGGAAACGCGGTCCCCCAAGAAGGGCCATCAGGACGAACCAGGTGATGAACGGCAATGATCGCGGCAATTCTTCAAGCCGCGTCCACAGGAACATCACCAGCATGAAAACGAGAACGGCCAGCGTCGCCGCCCTGGCGATCGCCAGCAGATCATTCAGCGAAGCGTAACGCCATACGCCTCGATACAGGCCCATGAATAAAAATATAACACCGGCGATGACCGTGAAAGAGAGCGTTCCCCGCACCAGAAGCTCCGGCGAGTAATAATACAGAGCGCCTCCGAGTCTCAGGTAAAGGGAGAGATAGAAGGCCAGCGCCGCCATGATAATGTCATGGACGAAGACGATATAACCGCGAAGGGGAAGCTTGGTTATCATGGGTTAGGGTGTTTTCATATCCGTCGGCCGGCAAATCCACGCCGCTGTTTCGCTCAGCCCCTCGGCCATGGAAAACGGCGGAATCCAGCCGAGTCGGCGGCGTATTTTTCCATCATCCACGGTTAACGAGTCAAGCAGACGCGAGACCATAGCCGATTTTCCGGTCATTTTGCCGGCAAATCGCAAAAGCCGTTCAGGAACCGAAAACAGCCTTGCCGGCCTTTCAAGGGCATCGGCCATGCGGCGGATGAGTTCCGGGGTTGAGACATCTTCTCCATCGCGCACCACGAAGGCCTGATTCGCGGCGGCGGGATGATCAAGGCAGCGGATAATGATGTCTACCAGATTGCCCGCGTAAATAAAACTGCGTCGGTTGGCAATGCCGCCGAGGGGCAGGGGAAGAGACACGCGGCAAAGATTCATCAGAGACAGAAAATTGCCTTTTACGCCCTCGCCGTAAACCAGGGGAGGCCTCAGGATGACTACCTCCAGTCCGCTGTGCGCCGCTATGTCGAAAAGCGCCGATTCGGCTTCCTGTTTGGAGACGGCATAGGAGTCGTCCGGCGCCGGCGGATCGTCTTCGTTAAAGGCGTGGGGGCCGGCGGATTCGCCGTGTATCTTGATGGTGCTTAAAAACACAAGCCGTTGAACGCCGGCGGTTGCGGCGGCTTGGGCAAGGCGGCGCGTTCCTTCGACGTTGACCCGGCGGAACTCGGCGAGGGGCGCATCCGACCGCTCTTTCATTACATGCACGCGGGCGGCTGAATGCACCACTATCCGGACGCCGTCAAGGGCCGGCGCCCAATCCATGTCGGAACCGATGTCGGGAACCTGTATCAGCTTAACGGATGCGAAGGCCTCGTCTTCGGGAAAGCGGCGAACCGCAGCGCAAACGTCATGACCCTCGGCGACCAAAGAACGGCATAGCTTTCGGCCAATAAATCCGTCGGCGCCGGTAATTAAAATTCCGGTCATGACGGCGCCGGGGAACCGACTTTATCTCCCTCTCCACGCACGACTTTTTCCAATACCTCTATCATCAGGCGGGCCTGGCGCTCACGACTGTGCAGGGGAGCGGCTTTCAGGCTGTTTCGGGAATAATCCTTAAGCGCCTTTTCGTTTTTCATCAGTTCCAGGGCGGCTTCGGCCAAGGCTTTCGGGTTCTCTGCCGGAACACATATCCCGGCCCTGTCCGCCGTAATAATTTTGCCGGCTTCGCCTTGGGGGGCGGCTAAAAGCAGGGGCAGGCCCATTCCCATGGCTTCAAATATCTTGGAGGGAATGACGCCGGCGAATACCGGGGAATTTTTGAGGTGGATCAAGGCGACGTCGCACAGGCTCCATACGGCGGGCATATTTTCTTTGGGCTGCGGCGGCAGGAACACGATATTATTGAGGCGGCGACTTTTTGCCTCTTCAAATAATTGCTCCCGTTCCGCTCCGGCCCCGGCCAAAAGGAAGCGTAGATTGGGAACGTTACGGAGCAACTCTGCGGCATTGAGCACATTTCTGAGGCCATGAGCCATGCCGTGGGTTCCCACATAACCGATTATGAAACAACCTGTTAAGTCCCATTCAGTCGCCAATTCGATGTCATGCGGCCTCGGCTTATAGCGCGGGAGGTCGATGCCGTTTATCACCACGGCGATTTTATCGCCTTTGATTCCCCGTCCGATCAGGTCATCCTTGAAGGCGTTGGTCAGGGCGACGATGGCCGCCGATTTCCGGTACAGGTAGAGTTCCAGCTTCTCCATCATGCGCAGGAGGAATTTTTCACGCATGGCGCCGACGGCGGCGATCGAAGCCGGCCAAAGGTCTCCCAACTCAAAAACGAACGGCACGCGGCGGATGAGGCCGAGCATCCAGCCGGCAACGGCGGCAAAGAATTGCGGCGACGTGGCGACGATTAAATCAGGTTTATTCTGAAACAGGCCGGCGCCGATTCCGGTCACCAGGAAACTGAAAAAATCCAGAGTGCGCAATATCGTGCCCTTATTCGGGGCGATAAAGGTTTTTACCCTCACCACCCGGATGCCCGAAATAACCTCGGTCTGATGCCAGGAATTCTTATAATTGGGGTAAAGCTTGCCTTGGGGAAAATTGGGAGCGCAGGTGATTATCGTGACGTCGTGTCCCCATCTCGCCCAATAACATGCCCGCTCAAAGACCCGCGTCGCGGCGGCATTGGTTTCCGGAGGGAAGTTTTCAGTCAGAAAGAGAATTTTCATAAGGCGTTACTTTTGATAAATCATGAAGCGGGCGGATCCGAAAAAATAAAACAGCATCGCCACGACAATACACGCGCCTGACAGCGACGGCCATATCCACCCCATGGCCGCCGTGACCGCCGACACAATCAAGGCGAGGTCGGCGACAAGAACAATGAGGGCTACGTCGGAATGCTTCAATCCCTTCTGAACGGCGCGCTGATAGAAATGTTCGCGATGAGCCTGCCAGACTTTTTCGCCGCGAAGGGCGCGGCGCATAAGGGTTACGGTGGCGTCGGCCAGATAATAAAGGGGAAGGATCAAGGCCGCCGCCCATTGACCTTGGGCGGACAGCGCCAATAATAACCAGCCCAGCAAAAACCCCAGGGTGACGCTGCCGACGTCTCCAAGGAAGACCTTGGCCGGACGCCAGTTCCACCAAAGAAACCCAAGGGCGGCGGCAGCCATGGTAAGGCCGTAGGAGGGGAGCGGTTCATGGAGATCGGCGAAGAAACCGACAAGGGCGACGCCGGCGCCGATGCAGGCGGCTTCAATTCCGGAGATGCCGTCAATTCCGTCCATGAAGTTAAAAAGATTGATAAACCAGACCCACAGCAGTCCGGCGGCGAAGGAATCAAGCGCCCGGGGCAGAAGTCCGGCGAAATAAAGACCGTGATCCGGGGCGACGCTTAGAACCAACGCAACGGCGGCGGCCTGGCCTAACAGCCGCCAAACGGGAGACATGCCGTTCAGGTCGTCATGCCAGGACATTAAGGCAAGCGCCAGGGCGCACCCGCTTAAAGCCGATATTTCGGTTGTATTGTCGGTTCCGGTTAAACCGATATAACTCCAGACGGGAACCAGGACGATGACCAAAGCCCAGCCTCCGCCGCGAGGGGTGGGCGCCGTATGACTGCTGCGCTCATTGGGGCGGTCGAAGACGGATCGCCTGCGAAGGATACGCAGGATGATATGAGTGGCGAGCAAGGCGGCGGCGAAGACGCCGATAAAAAGAAGGATGGGAAAAAGCCGGTCCATCAGCCCGGATTCTCCATATTTTTTTCGGTGACTAACGCCGTGGCAAAGGCGGCCGTCAGCCAAAGAGACCCCTGCCACCAACTGCTCCAGATGCCGTAACTTACATATGTGATAGAAAGGGTGGAAAAGAAGGCGCCGTAACCGAAGGCGCGAAGAACAAGGTCGTCGCATTTACTCAGGCGGCGGATAAGCGCCCGCAGCAATACTACCAGCATAATTGCGCCGACTGCGCCGAATTCCAGCCATATCTGAAGAACGACGCTGTGCGGATGAAGCGGAATCGGTTCGAGAGTTCGGGACCCATGGTTTAATACAGGGTATGTTTTTTTGTCCTTTTCGGAAGAAAGGGCGCGTGACGAATTAAGGCCTTTGCCTAATATCGGCGTTTCCTGAATATAATCGGCGGCAAATTTCCAGATGAAAATTCGAGGATATAAGGATTCGGGTAAATTATATTCCTTTACTTCGAAGTCTTTCGCGCTCGGCAGAAGGAGAGAAAACAACGGCATGGCGAACACGCTGACGATAACCAGGGTCAAGAAAATTCCGGCGGCCCGCTTTTGAAAGGCGATGGATATCAGGAATGCGGAAAAAGCGACAATGCCGGCAAGCGTTGATGATCCGCTGCCGCTTTGAAAGTTAATGAACAAGGCCGAGGCGAAAAGAAGGGCCGCGCCGGTTCCGGCGCCTTTTTTCCACAGCGCCCCCATGGCCGGCCACAGCATCAGCGCCGCCACGGTCATGCCGCTTTTATAGTAATTGGCTTGAGTGTAATCGATAAGAACCTCGCGTCCCTTTGTGATCTTCCAGAAGGCGTGCGTCAATGCCAGGGGGGTGAAAATTTCTATGGCTAACACGGCGTAGCCGACACAGGCGCCGATGATCAACGCGCCTTCAAAAAAGCGCCGCTCATCATCACGCAGCCGGGTTGCCAGGGAAATCAAAACCAGTCCGCCCAGAAATGTTCCGGCAAGCGGTAGAGACAAATGCAGGCTATTTTCCGGAGCGATGGACCAGATCGAGCTTATGATCCCCCAAATAACAACTACGGCAAAAAACACCAGGGAAGATTTCGGCAAATCAGGCCATGAGCGTTCCTTGATGAAAAATAACGTCAACCCGGAAATTGCGGTTGCGACAAACAGCGCCGCCACGGCTTTCGACATGAAGAGAGCAAAGGGGATCATCAGCAATGACGATGCGCCGAGAACGTGACCTGTATGAATCCGGGGTATCTTCATATCAATTCCAAATCCTGAAATGCCATTTCCCCTCCTTACCAAGGAGGGGCCAGGGGAGGTTGCTGCAACGACCCCCTCTAACTCCCCCTTGAAGCAAGGGGGAGGATTTTTCAGAGTCATTTTTTACGGCCATCGGTATTATTGTGCGCTTCGCCATACATCAAGCACAAGCAAAGCCCAAACTTTCAAGGAATGGTCGCGGTTTCCCCGCCGATGCTCGGAAAGAAGAGTCTCCACCGGCCCCCATTCAAGACCCAGCGCCGCCATGTTGGCCGGGGTGATCCGCTCTTTTACCATTTCCTTCAGGTCGGTCTTGAGCCAAACTCCCATGGGAGGATTGAACCCTCTTTTCGGAGCGTCAACGATTTCATTGGGCAAAAGGCGGCGGGCGACGGCCTTCAGCAGGCCTTTCATTCCGCCGTTTACGCGAAGGGATGGGGACAACATTCCGATATGCTCCACCAAATGATGATCGATCAACGGCAGTCGCAGTTCCAGCGCGTGTCTCATGCTCATGGCGTCGCCGTAAGCAAGAAGATTGCCGGGAAGAAATGACAGCAGGTCGGTTTGCTGCATGGCGTCCAGGGGATGGGAAGACGGCGCCTGCAGGAACAGATCGTTGATCGGGCTTGGCGGCGCTTCGTCCGCTCCGAGGAGCAGGCGGCGTTCTTCACGGCTGAAATACTCAACCCATGAGGCGTACATTTCGCCGTCGGGATGGTTGGCGCCGGTTAAAAACTCCCGCGCCCGGCGCAGGAAATGACGACCGTCGGCGCTTTCGGGGATAAGGCATGACGCCGGTTCGATAATGCCGCGTCTAAGCCATTTCGGAAGGCGTCGGTACTTTTGGGCAAGCAGCCCTCCTTCGTAGCGGGGATAGCCGGCGAATGTTTCGTCGCCGCCATCCCCGACCAGGGCGACGGTGACATGTTCCCGCGCTTTGCGCGACAAGTCATGAATCAGCAGCGCCGTCGGGTTGCCGAAAGGCTCGCCGAAGCCGGCGACGCAATCACTCAGCAGATTCACTAATCGGGAGCTTGCCGGAAGCTCGGCGTGACGGCTTCCTATATGCGAGGCAACACGGCGCGCCGCCGTTCGCTCGTCGTAGGCCGCTTCATCGAAGGTCATGGTAAAGGTGTGAATGGGCGCCGCCCCTTGCCGGCGCGCCTCTTCGGCCATGAGGGCGGCGATTACCGAACTGTCGATGCCTCCGGAAAGGAAACACCCGACAGGCACATCGGACACCATGTGCGACACAACGGCTTTTTTCACTAACGGCAGCAGTTCATCAATCGCATCGTCCACGGCAAGCAGGCGGCTTCCGTTAATCGAAGGGCGCCAGTACGGCTCCAGCGTAATTTTGCCGTTTTGCCATCGCAACAAATGACCGGGAGGCAGTTTTTTGATCCCGCAGTATATGGTGCGGGGCGCCGGAACATAAAGACAGGCCAGAAATTCAGATAACGCCGAGTTGTCTACGGCAAGATCAATGCCGGGATGACTCTTAAGGGCGTTGATCTCGGAGGCAAAAGCCAATTGACCGTCATTCAGATGAGCATAAACCAACGGCTTGACGCCTAAACGGTCACGGCACAGCAAAAGCTCTTTGGTTTTGCAATCCCAGAAGGCGAAAGAAAACATGCCGGTCAGGCGGCTGATTCCGTCCGGGCCGTAACGACGCAACAGATTAAGCAATACCTCGGTATCGCTCGTCGAGCGGAAGCGGTCTCCTTCGGCCTCCAGTTCGACGCGCAGTTCGCGGTAATTGTAGATCTCACCGTTATAGGTCAGGACGAATCGACCGCAATCGGAAACCATCGGTTGGGCGCCGCCGGGACCGGTGTCGATAACGGCCAGCCGGGTATGGGCGAAGCCGACGCCGTCGTCCCGCCACACGCCGTTGCCGTCAGGACCGCGATGGCTAAGTCTTTCACGCATGACGCCAAGGGTCTCGGCTTCAATATGCGTGCCGCCGGCTATTCCACACATGATTGTTGCGCCCTGGTCAAGACATCGACAACGGTGACGCCGAGCCGCAAGCCGGATATATCGCGCGACCCGGTTACGATGGCGGTTCTGAATTTATTGATGACCCTGTTCAACAGCGCTTCATTCTTTACCGTCAGCGGTTCTTTCGGCCCCAGGGTTCCTTTGGCCCCTTCCGGCAGGGAATGGCGCGTCAACTTGTCGGCGGACGTATCATCATAGACCAAGGCGCAATCATCAAAATATACGCAAAAATAGCGCCGGTTCGTAACAAGCAGGTTGCTGATGACAATCCCGGCGGAAAGTCCCTGTCCGAAATCAGCGTCAAGTTTCAGTGTTTCGCCGACGCCTTCTTTGAGTTGACGGGTTTCCGTTCTGGTTGCCGTGATCGCTTCCGGGGGCCGGCCGAGGAGGTCGCAGCACATGGCGATGTCATGAGGCCCCCAATCCCACAAGACGGACGTTTTCTCGCGGAACGGGCCTTGCTTGCCGGCCAGAGAAACAATGGCGCGTATCGGTCCGAGGCCTAATGCTTCTTGTTTCAAGGCTTCCCACGCGGCGCTGAAAAGATGGATGTGATCGACCATGACCAGGCCGCCGACGGCCTCGCATAAAGCCAGAAGTTCTTCGGCCTCTCTAAGGTCGACGGTCAACGGCTTTTCAATCAGAACCGGCCTTCCCGCCGATATCGCCGCTTTTGCTATTTCCGCATGGGTGTTCGGCGGCGTAGCGATGATGACGCCGTCCAGGTCATCGGCGTCGATCACTTCGCGCCAGTCCTCGGAAATTATGCAGTCCCTATCGACCAGGGTTCTGCTTTCAGGGTTTCTGCTGGCCAATCCGGCTAGACGAATCCCCTTCATCTTTCTGATGGTGCGAATATAATTGCGGCCCCAGGGGCCGGCGCCGATTAACCCGAGCCGAACGATTTTCACGCCTCTCCGCTATAGGTTGCGTCAGTCCAGGCGAAGAAACGGCGCAATCCCTCATCCAGGGCTATTTTGGGTTCATACCTGACTTGTAGCGTTGCCTTGCGAATATCGGGGCAACGGCGTTGGGGTTCATCGGCAGGATAACTGTCCGGATATTCGATGATATTGTATTTAATCTTGCGACCGATGACTTTTTCCACGCGCCCGGCCAAATCGATCATGGACACTTCGGGCTTGGGATTGCCGATATTGTAAGCCTCTCCCGGCACGCCGTGAACTATCACCCGCAAAAAACCGTTCATGGCGTCCGTGATGTAGCAGAAGGTGCGGGTTTGATCGCCGGAGCCGTAGATGCTCAGTGGTTTGTCCGCCTTGATGCGGCTGGCGAAGTTGGGCATGGCGCGATAATCCGTTTCCTGCATGCCCGGCCCGAATACGTTGAACGGACGGATGGTGTTGGTGCAGACGCCGTGCATTTCATGGAAAATATGGCACAAGGTTTCGCCCAGACGTTTGCTTTCATCGTAGCAGGCTCGCGGCCCCTGGCACGATACATTGCCCCGGTAGCTTTCGGATGTAGGGACATGCTTCGGGTCCGGATCGCCATAAATTTCGCTGGAGCTGAAGAATGTAAAGCGGGCCTGATTATGAACGGCCAACTCCAGCATGTTCTTGGCGCCGGCCACCGCTGTTTCGAGGGTTTCCAGCGGGAAGGCGCGATAGTAGAACGGACTCGCTATGCCGGCGGCATGAATGACGTAGTCTATTTTATCCTTTATTTCCAACGGCTTCGCCACATCATGATTGATGAACTTGACGTTTTGCATATCCGGGATGATGGAACCTTCCTTGCCGGCGGTAATCAAATTGTCGAGAACGATCAAACGGCAGGGTTTTTTCAGGACGTTGTCGTTCAGGTGGGCAAAGACTTCCATGAAGTAGCGGCCGAGGAAACCGCGACCTCCGGTCAGCAGGACGGTTTTGCCGGTAAAGGCCTCGGCGGAATCTCCCAGACTCCCGGCGATTTCGGCGACATCGGATGGAATGATAAAATCGGTCATTTTTAAATGATCCTGATTGCGGGAAGAGGAATGATAAAACGCCCCCCTTCGCGGGAGAATGATTGGTGTTTGCTTATTATCGGTTCGGCGAAGTTCCAGGCAAGTATCAACAGATAATCGGGCTTACGTTCATAAATAGCCGCCGAAGGAAGAACCGGAATGTGAAATCCCGGCGAAAAAAGGCCTTGTTTCAAAGGACTGTCATCGACGATGAAGTCTATAATATCCGGACCCAGGCCGAAGTGATACATCAACGTGGTGGCTTTGGCGGGCGCTCCGAATCCGGCGATGGTTTTTCCGTCGCTTTTCAAGCGGCGCAGCAGGGAACCCAATTCTCTCTTTTTTTCTTCTATTTTGTCGCCGAAATCAACAAGCGTTTCGACGCGATCCAGTTTCTTTTCTTCTTCCAGGGCGATCATTTCGCCGACCGACGCTCCCGCCGGATGTCCGCCGTTTTTAAGTCGGGCGATGCCGCGAAGCGATCCGCCGTGGCTGTCGGTGCGCAGGGCTTCAATCATCTCCATGCCGTTGGCCGTGAAAAAACGCCTGAGCGGTTTTACCGAATGATAGGCTAGATGTTCGTGATAGGTCATATCAAACAGGGTGTTGTCGACGACATCCGCCAGATAGGAAACCTCAAATGAAAAAACGCCGTTATCGTCGAGGAGTTCCCGGACGCCGGCGGCGACGCCCGTCAGGTCGTCGATATGGGCGAACACATTGTTGGCGGTAATTATCGCCGCCCGCCCATGTTTTTCACGGATGCGCAAAGCCTGATCCGGGGTGAAAAATCCGGCTATCGTCTCGATCCCGTCTTCGGCGGCGCGTCGTGCGATGTCCGTGGCCGGGTCGATGCCCAGCACCCGCATTCCCGCTTCCTTGAAGAATTTCAGAAGGGTTCCGTCATTGGAGCCGATATCCACCGCCAGGCTTTTCGGCGAGGGCGCAAACCGCTTCAGAAGATCGGCGGCATAATCACAAAAATGAGCGACAAAGACCGGCGAGGTTCCCGAAACGTAGACATAGTTCTCAAACAATGCCTTGGGATCGACCACGTCAAGCAATTGCACATGGGCGCAATCGTTACAGAAAAACACATCCAGCGGGAAACATTCCTGTTTCTCGTTCAGCTTGTCCGCCGTGACGAAGGCGTTGGCGGGGGGCGTCGGCGTCAGCTTGAAGGCGGGGACAAGGTTGCCGGAACCGCACAGACGGCAAGTTTCACGCCGATGACAAAGATCGCTCAAGTGATTATGTCGCTGCCGGGCTTACCAATTCGATGCGTTCGATGTCGGCCTCGTAAACTTCCTGTCGGCGGGAATTGCGGCCCAGCGTCAGGAACACCGTGTCCTCCAAAAAGACCATGGTGTGATCAACCTGGGGCGGGGTGAAAAACTGTTGTCCTTGCCTGATGATAACCTTATCCGGTTTCCCGCCGCCGCCGTGCGGACGATGGTGATATTCAATCATCCCTGTAATAACGTAGCAAAAATGCCAATCGGTCTTGTGGTAGTGGTTGGCCCGCACCGTGCCTTTCTTCGAGCTGATGAGCACCGCGCTCTCCATGGGCAGATCGACCAGAGGCTGAATTTCGCCCCGTGCGTCGGCAAACGGCTTTTCCATAGGCACGATGACGGTTTTAGGCCAAGCGGCCTTTTCTTCTTCGGTGGGCGGCTTAATGGTCATTTTCCGACGGTCCTTTCCTGGCCTTCTGGTAGGCGGCTTTTCGGGGCGGGTTATTTATAAAATCATACTGCGGCCAGCGGTCCTTGGCGTAATATTGAGACATCAGCGTCGAGCGCGACGCCGGCATCATGAAAAACTTCATGGCGTAGTAAACGTCCCAGAAGAATTCTCCGGTTCTGAAGCCCCGGATCAGACGCCTGAGGGCGAAGGCGGGGTTATAGAAAATGGCCCGCTTGTAGGCGATATCCATGTATTTGCGGATCGTGTCGTAAGTCAGGTATTGATGGGCGAACAGCGATTCGTCGGTGTAGAAGAAATAACTGTCCCAATTGAAGGTCTTGACCAATCCCTTATCGGCGTAATTCTGGAACATGGCGGTTCCCGGAAAGGCGATGGTTACTCCGAACTTCATCATATCCAGAGGAAGGCTGCGGGCATATTCGATGGTGTCCATCATCGTTTCCTCGGTGTCATGGGAAAGCCCTAAAAGCATTGATCCGCAGGTGTCCATGCCCGCCTTGCGCGCCTTGTTGACGGCGATCTGGCCTTGTTCGATCGAGGCCCGCCCCCCCTTGCCGAATGATTTTAGAATGCCGTCGTTGCCGCTTTCAAAACCGAAGTTGACCCGGTAACATCCCGCCTTGTTCATTACCTTGAACATATGATCGTCAGCGCTTTCGACGCGAATGCCGTTGTGACAGGTCCAGATCATGTCGGTATCGGCCTTGATGATGGCTTCGCTTACCGCCGTCGCCCAGTCCTGGTCCGAGGTGAAAATATCGTCGGCCAGCCAGAATTCCCTGAAGCCCAGGTCCCTCATGCGTTTGACTTCTTCGGCGCAACGTTCGGGAGACTTTTTCCGATATCCCAGTCCCGTCGTGTTTTTGCTGGCGCAGAAGTCGCATGTGAAAACGCAGCCGCGTGAAAATTCGGCGATTGTTACCGGCCGGCGCTTGACCAGGATGCGGGAAATGCGGTGATAGTCGTTGGTATCATAAAGGTCCCACGCCGGCATGGGCAGATCGTCCAGATCCTGGATCAACGGCCGCAGTCCGGTGCTTATGATTTCATCCCCGGATCGATAGTAAATTCCCTTAACGTCGGCGGGGTTCGAGGCGTCGCAGTAGTCGGCGAAAGAGTAATCGGCCTCGCCGACGAAAACGGCGTCCAGCATCGATTCTTTCATTGTTTCCATGGGAAGAGCGGAAATATGGGGACCGCCGCCGACGACTTTAATGTCTTTGGAAATATCCTTTGCCAGCACGCTGATGTCGCGAAGCTGGTTCATCAAGGGAGTGGTGGCGGTAATGCCGACGATATCCGCTTTTGATTCCAGGATTTTGGCGCGGATCAGCCGGTAATCGTAGGGTCGCCAGGAAAGATCCAGAATCCCGACATGGTGTCCTTGCAGCTTGGCGACGGCGGCGATGGTGGCCAGGCCGAGGGTAGGGTGGATGGGATTAATGATGCCGACCTTGGTCCCGCCATAGGACGGCTCATAGGACGGATTGATCAACAGGACGTTCGCCATACTCGGGATCTGTCAGCGGAAGATATTATAGCGAAGTATGCAGAAAATCGCCCGAAAACCGTCTTTCCAGCCGATTTTTTTACCTTCCTGATAGGTGCGGCCCGTATAGCCGATGCCTACCTCGAAAATCCGGGGCGCCGGTTTGAGCCGGCTTATTTTCGCCGTGATTTCCGGATCAAAACCGAACCGGTTCTCCTCGATTGATATTTTTTCCAGGACTTCGCGGCGAAAGACCTTGTGACAGGTTTCCACGTCGGTAAAGCTGAGATCGGTGAACATGTTTGATAAAAAGGTCAGAAATTTATTGCCGGCGGTGTGCCAGAAATAGAGGACGCGAACACATTCTCCGCCGCGAAAGCGCGACCCGTATACCACATCCGCTTTTCCATCGAGTATCGGCCGCAGCAGCTTCGGATATTCGCCCGGATCATATTCCAGATCGGCGTCCTGGACGAGGACCACATCGCCGCGAGCCGCAGCGAACCCGGTGCGCATCGCCGCGCCCTTTCCCTGATTTTTCTCGTGGCAAATCACTTGAATGCGGGAATCTTCGGCGGCCAGGGCTTCGGCTTTTTCGCGGGAGCCGTCTTTGGAGGCGTCATCAACGATGATCAGGTTCGGCTCCATCCCGCAGCAATCAGCGCGAAGAACCCGCTTGACCAGGGATTCCAGGGTCGGCGCTTCATTGTAACAAGGGATCACGATGCTCAGGGATTTGACGGACATGGGATGCTCTCTTCGACGGCAATGAACTGATTACTAGACTTTTTAGTCACGGGAGGCAATCCGCGTTAAGTTTAAGAAGGTCAAAGGCGGCCTTGGAAGACATGGTTTCGGAAAATGTTCTGGAACCGATGCCTTGGGTCTCAAACCTGTTCAACAGTTCAAGACAATTTGTGTGACTCAACAGATCAAGGGATCGGGGGGAAAGTTTTTTTTCTCCATCATTGCTTCGGCCGACGAGCACATGGGTGATCCCGGCGGCCTTCAATTGCCGGAACAGGATGGCGGGGTCTTGTTGTTCTTCCCGCGTGTTGACGGCGGATTGGGTGTGGGGAGAACTGAACAGATAAGGCATTTCAAGAAAATAAAACAGTTGCCGTTCGCCGATAAACAACTTGTCTGATCTGGAAAGATGGGCGTTTATCCAAGGGACGGGCGCATAGTTTTTGACATTTCGGAACAGAAAGGATTCACGACTCTCGTTGCTCATAACGTAGCGCAGGTACTTGATCGAGAAAACGACTTCTGTGGACATTTGAAATAAAACGGTCGCTGAAACGGCGGCGGCAAGCGGCCATCGAAAACGACCTTGCGAGGAAAACCGCTCGGCGGCGACGGTTAGACAGATCAACAACAAGGGCAGGACCGGCAGCAGGTGGCGAACCCGTTGCGAAGGGCCGCTGAAGAACCACAGGGCATAAAAAAGAAAGGCGATGATTCCGTAAATCAGTAAGCGGCTGCCGAGGACGCGGCTACGGAATTTCCAAATTCCCAACGCGGCGAAGGGTAAAACAAGAAGCGCGAATGGTCCGAGGCCGACGAATTTGGCTTCAATTATGGAAGGGGAATCAAGAGTTGCCTGAAAGGGAAAAAGAAAAAACCAAAAAAGCGTTCGCGGCAACGGACGGTCATAATTCATAAAGACCTGCCGGTAGAAAAGATTCTGCTCCTTTGACCAAAGAAGCAGATCGTCCCGTCCCAGCCATTGGAAAAACATCGGAAAGAAGGGGTCGCCGGTATTTAATCCGTTCCAGGCGTACCATTGGAAGCCGGCGGTCAAGGCGACGGCGCTGAAAACAAGGCCATGAATCAACCAACGTCGTTGCGCGAGAAGGGTCAGGCCGCAAGCGACGGCGAACAGCAGACCGAGATATTTCGATCCTCCATAGAAGCCGACGGCGAGACCGGCGAGCATGGCGTAATTCAGGCGTCCGCTTTCCAGGGCGCGGGCCGCCGCCCAGGCGGCAACCATGACGAACATGGCTAATCGGGCTTCAATCTGGCCGGTTCCGGCGCCGTAAATCATCGCCGGCGTTGTTAAAAAAATCAGTGTTACAGCCAGCGACCAGTTGCGGTTGAGGTGATGGCGGCAAAGAACAAACAGCAACGCCGTCGCCGCCCAGCCGGAAACCATGGTCCATAAAGTCAGGGCTTGTTCGCCGCCGAGGGCCAGGGCGGGCAGATAAGTCATTTGGGTCAGGTAGGGAATGGCCCCGTCGCCGGGACGAAGAATAAAGACAATCCGTCCCGCTTCGAGGAAATGTTTGACCGCCGTAAAATGATAGGCCAGGGAGTCGGCATCTCCCGGCGGGGAAAGGCCTTCAGCCAGGTCAAAAAGCAATGCCGTCAGAATCAGCGCCGACAATCCCCGGCCGACGCCGTCGAGACGGCCGGTCGGTCGGGGCAATCCTTTTTGCTTTAATAAAATAATGCCCGATGAGCCGGCGATCAGCAGACCGAACAACCAACCTTTGTCCAGTAACCCCAAAAGACCCAGCGGAAAGATCAGCCAGCCCAACATGCCGAAGCCGGCGACGAAGGCGAAGGCGGCATGTTCGCCGGGCGTAAACTCATCACCGATTCTAAGCAGCTTCAAGACAACGGCGCCCAGCCCCAGGCAACACAATATCTCAAGCGTAATGACGCCGAAGGCCATCAGATCAGCCCTAAAAGTTTGAGAAGCGGACCGGCCATGTCCCTGTACTGAAAAAGATAGGCGCCGAAGGCGATCCCCAGCCAAAGCCAAAGCAAGACGGCGGTCAGTTTTTCCCGATTCATCATTTTTCCAGAAAGCGAGGACGTTGCGGCGGCGGAACAAAAACAAAGGCCACCGTCATAGAGAACAGTAAAAAAGGTAATTTCAGTAATAAAACCAACAGCGCCGTGAATTTTCGTTGTTTCACATAAACCTGAACGGCTTCGTAATGCACGGCGAAAATGCGAAACCACAGGCTGTAAATCGCCGAGCCGGGATGTTTTTTCAGGTCCGGGGCATAGCGCCCGGCGATTTTCAGGCAACAGGCGAGGCGGCGTTCGGTATTGCTCATGATGCCGCCGGGGGTGACGTGGTAGCGCGACAGGGGTTCGTCAAACACCAGAAAGCGGGTGCCCGGCTGTTTCAGCAGGGCCAGCCACATTTCAAAATCTTGCCCGTTTTTTAAGGTGGGATCGAAGCCTCCGGCGGCGATAACGGCGTCGCGCCGGGTGACGACCGTACAGGTATCGAGATAGCCCTTGCGGTAAAGGGAGACAAAAGGCGCTCCTCCCTCCCGGAAGCGGCGGGCGCCGTCGATCAGCGATTCCTTGCCGTTTTCGACGATCAAACCGTTGTGAGCGACCAGCAGGTAATGGCCGTCCTCTATGTGGGCCAGACTGCGGGCGAGTTTTTCAGGCAGCCATTCGTCATCGGCGTCAAGGAAGGCGAGTATGGGCCGGGAGGCTTCGGCCACGGCCCGGTTGCGGGCCGCTCCCGCCCCCCGATTGGATTGACGAAACACTTTCAGCCGGACGCCGTTCATCCGGGGTTCCAGGGCCAGCGCCGCCTCACAGGTTCCGTCATCCGAGCCGTCATCGACGACGATTGCTTCATAGGGCTTGAGAGTCTGGGCGGCGACGCTCACCAGCGCCCTGGCGATGGTCTTTGCGGCCCGATAGGCGGGGATGATCACGCTGACTTCAGGCGGCATCGGCCAGGGCCTCCAGACCATCTTCGGGAGGCTCGGCGAGGAAAGGCCCCTCTATATGAATTCGTATCGACAATTCCAGCATCAGCAGGGAATAGACCCTGAAACCGTGAAGGTCCGGCTTCGCCAGCAGCCGTTCTATGCCTTGCGCCGTCCACCATCCCCGATCAAGGGTCTCGCGCCGGGTCAATATCCTTCGCGCCGATGAGGCCAGACCGGCTTTCAGCCAGGCGGGAACCGGCGAGGCGAAACCCTGCTTGGGGGCGTTAAGGACTTCTTCCGGCAGGAAGGGCGCGGCGATGGCGCGCTCCAGGCCTTTTTGTCGCCCTCCGGGGGTGCGTAATTCGGGCGGAACCGCCAGCGCCGCCTCCACCAGCCGGTGATCCAGGAACGGCACCCGGCCCTCGACGCTTACCGCCATTGATGTCTTGTCCAGCAGGGTCAGCAAATCTTCCGGCAGATAGGTGTTAAGCTCCGCATAAAGCGCCGCTGATTGGGGGGGGCCTTGGAATTCGGCGAAAAATTCATTCTGCGCCGGGGTCGGCGCCGTCATTTTATTGCCGATAAGGCGGCGCATGGGGCGGGGAAAGTGGGCGCCGTGCTGGTGGAGATAGTCGCCGCGATTGTCGTTGAACAAAGCCGCCCGTTGAAGTTTCCAGGCGGTCATCGGCGAGACGAGGCTGGCGACAGGCTCGATAACGCCCTGTCTTAACCATTCGGGCAGCCGCAGATAGCGGGCTTCGACGGGCAGGCGGAAATAGCGGCCATAGCCGGCGAACAACTCATCGCCGCCGGTGCCGTTGAGGGCCACCGTTACATGCCGGCTGAGAAACTTCTCGATCAGATAGTTGGGCAGAAGAGCCGCGTCATTCAACGGTTCTTCGCAATGCCAGACAAGCTTGGGCAGATAGTCGGCCGCCGCGCCCGCCGGTAATCGGAACCGGGTGTGATTGGTGGCGTAGCGCCGGGCGATGCTTTCGGCCAGCGGCGCTTCGTCAACGCATGATCCTTCAAAGCTGACCGTGTAGGTGTTGAGGGGGGCGGCGGATTGTTCGGCGGCCAGGGCCACCATAAGCCCGGAGTCGATGCCGCCCGACAGCAGCGCTCCCAGGGGAACGTCGCTTCTTAACTGGAGACGAATGCTGTCGCGGAGCAGGCCGAGCAGATGCTCGCCGGCTTCGGGTTGCGATGTCGGCATATTATTCGCCGCCGTCGCCCGCCAATAGCGTTCTGTTTTGATAGAGCCGTCCGCCGCCGCCGTCATCATATGTCCGGGACTGAGCTTGTTGACGCCCAGGAACAAGGTTTGGGGGGCGGGAACGTAGCCGTGAGCCAGATAGGAAGAAACGGCGGCCTCGTTCACCTCTGGCTTTATCAGGCCGGAGGCGAACAGGGCCTTTATTTCCGACGCGAAAAGAATGCCGCCTCCGGCAAGGCGCGTCCAGTAGAGCGGCTTGACGCCCAGGCGGTCGCGGACCAGCAGCAAGCGGTGGTCCTTGCGATCATAAAGGGCCAAGGCGTAAATGCCGTTGAGGCGGTGAACGAAATCGACGCCGTAACGAGTGGCCAGAGGCAGCACGGTTTCCATGTCGCCGTTGGTTTGGTAAGGATAATTCGCTTCTTCCCGGCGCAATTCGATGTAGTTGTAGATTTCGCCGTTGCCGAGAAGGACGCGCTCCCCGCCGTTTTCGACAATAGGTTGGTCGCCGGTCGCCAGATCGATGATGGCGAGGCGCGTGAAGCCGGACTGAAATCGCCAGTCAGCGCCGGTGAAACGCCCCGTTCCGTTCGGCCCCCGGTGTCTCATGACGGCAAGCATGGCGTCGATGGCGGCCTCGGCTATGGGCGCTCGGCGGGGCAGAAAAAGTCCGGCGATGCCGCACATTCTACAAAGCCTCCACGGTGAGGGTGGAAGACCAGGGCAGTCCGGCTTCGTCGTTGATTTCGATAACGGCGATCAATCGCCCCTTGCCGTAGGCCGACCATTGAGTCGCCGGTCGCAGAACCGGGTCGGCTTCCCCGGCGGACAATCTGAACCGGCGGTTGTCGCCGGTGAGGATAACGCTGCTTTTGTCCTTTGCGGCGGCGAGGGGGGTATGGAAAAGACGGGTGATTTTACGCGCCGTTACGCCGTCAACCCGGTCGTCAATGATCATGGCGGAGTCGGAGAATCGCCAGTTTCGGGTGAGGGCGCCGACGCCTCCAAGCCGGGTGAATCCGTGATGATTTAGGGTTACGCTGTTTGCGTCGCGGTGCAGTTCGGGGGGCGGTCCGCCGACGAGTCGCCTGAAACGGCTGTCGTAGAAGGGCTTGTTGGGAGGATAGGGGTCTTTATCATCCACCAGCAAGGTATTGTGGGCGCGGGCGGAACGGTAGAGGGCGGCTTCGCCGCTGTCGCCGTAAGCTCCCCGGCCCGGATCGACGAAAAGCGGCTCGTTCAGGTAATGCAGTTCGAATCCGCCGCAATCCTGATGGCCGTGTCCGGGCATTTGCGACCAGCCGCCGGGGGCGGCGTGCCACAGTCCGCTCCATGGGCCGAAGCCGGCCTTCAGCCAGCCGGCGGCCCGGAGGTCTTCGCTGAAGGCGCCGAGGCAGGACTCCCGCAGGTTTATCAGGGCGTCTCTTGAATCTTCGTCCAGCAGGGAAACCCAGCCGCCTTCTCCGGCGATCAGCCCCGACAGGAAATCAGGCGGACAATCAGGCGAGATGTCGCCGATCAGGGGAAATCCCCCCGGCAGAACGAGGTGAGGAACTGCCGACAGCGCCTTGCCGGTAATTTTTCGGAAAGGCCCTTCCTCCGCTCTCTTGTGGAAACGGGCCGCCAGCCATGCGTCGGCGTAGTTTCTCGTCGCCAGCAGATGATAATGACTGGAACCCTCGCAGAGGATGCCTGACGCATGAAAGATGCGCGGCGCCTCCTCCAGCATGATCAACGCTCCTCTCTCGGCGCAAGCCTCCAGCCCGAGGGCGAGGCCGAGAAGATAAAGTCCGCGCCCGTTGTTGGACAGGTGATTGGAGGTATGGTGATCGCCGAAGTATTCCAGGCGGGCGGCGATGGCCGGGCCGTGGGCCGCTAACACCGCCAGCGTATCTTCCAAGGGCTTCGGCAGTCCGCGCCGACGGCCGAAATCGAGGATATTGACGGCCCGCTCGGCCGCCGTGTACGGATGCCAGGGCCAACCGGCGGCGGGCGTTCCGTATTGCTTGCGCCAAGCACTCCAGATTGCCTGAACCCAGGCGGGGTCGACATCGTCTCCAAGCAGCGGCAGCCAGGCGAACCGATGCACGGCCAAAAGGGCTTCCGTGTCATTCAGGGGCCTGTTGAACAGGGTTTCCTCGCCGCCCGGCGTCAGCTCTATGGATTGTCCCGGCAGTCGGATACTGATCGAGGAAGACGGGGGCGGGCAGGCAAGTTCCCGGAAAGCGACGGGCGGCGCGGCGGCCTCCTTTGCAAGGGGGGGCATATTCTTAAGGTAAGGCGGATGATGCGCCGTGAAGTCCGGCGCTTTGGGCGACGCGCCGAGCGCCCTGGCGATAAGCCAGCGCCGCAATACGGGATCGGTTATTAACTGACGGGCTTTGCGGATTAAACTGTCAAACATGGCGATTTGCTATAAGTAGACCATATTCCTTGTTCTTCGCGGCGCATATTTTATGACCAAGCAACATATTCAGGCCTTTTGGCATTCCCTTTATGAGTCTCTTTATGAGGACATGGACAGGGATTTGACGCACGACGCCCTGCTTAAGGCCATTGACGACACGGAAGACATGTTCCGCTTGCGAAATCACATGGCCGTAGTGGAAATGCCGCTGGAGCGGCTGGCCGGCAAGCGAGTCCTTGAGGTCGGGCCGGGCGCCGGCGGCCATTCGGCGCTGTTCGCTCGTCACGGCGCAGAGGTCATCGCCGCCGATATCACCTGGAAGCGCGCCTGCTCGACCGCCGCCAAGTTCCGCTTGCTGGGGGACGGGGCCAAGGGCTGTTACGCCGTGCAATCCGATGCCGAAAACCTGCCTTTCGCCGACAACCATTTTGATATCGTCTATTCCAACGGCGTTCTTCATCACACCGATGATACGTCGCTTGCCGTCAACGAAGTGTTTCGCGTGCTCAAGCCCGGAGGAAAAGCGGTAATTCTGCTTTATTGCAAGAGTTCCTGGCATTACTGGATCAACATGCTGTTTTGCCAAGGCCTGCTTTGCGGCAAGGCGTTCAGGGACGCCGACTGGCTCGGCAAAGCAACGGAGTGGGGCGGAAAGAACCGGCAAACCGTAAAGAACCCCATTACTCGATGCTACACGGCGGGCGGCGTCAGGAAATTGTTCGGTCGTTTTCAGGGGCTTACCTTGCGTAAGGGAGAGTTCTACTTTTATCTGATTCCCAAGCTGGGCCGGATTTATCGCCGCTACCAGATCAGCCGCTATGGAAAGCATCCGGGGGGCGTCCTTGTTTACGGCGAGCCATGGCCCATCCAGTCGCCTCTTGAATTATGGCTGGGCCGCTTTATCGGGTTCGCCTGGTTCATCAGCGCCGAGAAACCGGATTAATTTCGGGTACGCAATTATCGTCCAGTCCGTTAATGGCGGCGCGGCCCATGCTGAGAATCGCTTCTTCGGAGCTGCCGCCGATATGGGGCGTGGCCAGAAAATTGGCAAGGGCGAGCAGTTCCGCGTCTTCCGGCGGCTCGACGGCGAATACATCAAAGGCGGCGCCGGCCAAACGGTTCTCCTTGAGCATGGTTTTCAGCGCCGCTTCGTCAACCAGGCCGCCCCGCGCCGTGTTGATCAGAATCGCCTCCGGCTTCAACATCGATAACCGCTCGGCGCTCAGGATATTTTCGGTAGAGTTGTCCAGCGGCAGGTGCAGGGTGACTACATCGGCCGTTTTCAGGAGCTTTTCCAATGAGGTCGCCTCGATGCCGTGTTCGGCGTAAAATTCGGCAAAATCGAGGATGTCGTGAGCCAGCACCCGGCAGCCGAAAGCCCGCAACAGGCAGGCTAAATCCTTGCCGATATGGCCGCAGCCGATAATACCGACCGTTCGGTCGGTTAGTTGTTTTCCGGTCAGGGCGCGCCAGCCTCCGCCCGCAACCTCATTATGCAGCAAGGGGATGTTGCGAAGCAGGGCGATGGCGAAGGCGATAACAAGTTCGGATACGGAACGTTTGTTGACGCCGCCGGTCCAGCCAAGCCTTATCCCGCGCCGCGCCATGGCCGGCAAGTCAATCATATCGAGGCCGACGCCATACTTGGAGATCGTTGTTAATTCGGGCAGTGAAGAAAAGACGGCATCATCGAGTGTTTCCAGGCCCGTAATGGCTTTGTCATGTCCCTTAAGAAAGGCAATCAATCGTTCGCCGTCGAGCTTCAGGCCGGCGTCGTTGAATGTTACGTTAACGTAACGCTTGCGCAGTTCGGCGCAAAGCGTTGAATTGCTTGAAAATGAGCGGGAGGTGACGGCAACGCGGCTCATGCGGTTTTAACCTTTTTGGTGATTCGTTGCAGGGTCGGGATCAGGTCGGAAAAGGTGTCAATGACGGCATCGGCGCACAATTCGGCCACAGGCGCATGGCAATAGCCGTAGCTGACGGCAATGGAGATGATTTCAGCATCATGGGCGGCGGCGATATCGGTCTCGCTGTCGCCGACCATGGCGGCGGATCGTAGGGACGCCCCCATTCTTTCCAGGGTTAATGTCACATGCCGGCCGTCGGGCTTGCGGTAAGGCACGCTGTCGCCGCAAGTCACCGCGCAAAAAAAGCGTTCCAGATCAAGCGCTTTCAGCACGGGCAGGGTGGCGGCTTGCGGCTTGTTGGTGCATAAGCCCATCAACACGCCGCAGGCGTCCAGAGTTTCAAGGGTTTCTATCACTCCCGGATAGATAACGGTGTGAGACGCGGGGTTCGTTGCGTAGTCGGAAAGATATTTTTGAAGAAATTCCGCCACCTGCTCCGAAGTTCCGGCCCTTCCGGTAAGTTTTAACGCCTTTTCGATTGTTGCGGTGGCGCCTTCCCCGATAAGGTTTTTCGTTTCGTTTAGCGAAAGAGCGCGGCGGCCGATTTGTTTCAGGCCTTGATTCATGGTCATATGGACCTGGGGAACGCTGTCGATAAGGGTTCCGTCAAGATCAAGGACAAGGGCGTTGATGCCGGTCTTCATGGGGATTCCTTGGCCATAAGCGCCAGACGATGCCATATGATCCGGTTTTTACCCCGCCGGTAGCTCCAGAACGGCGGTCTTTTGGAATAAAGCCACTGGCTCCACGGACAGATGGAATCATGCAAGATGCGGTCGGAAGGCCGCCACGGGTATTCATAAAAGCGGGATTCGGCGCCGTCATGAAACCGTTTATAGAGTTTGTTACAGCAATAAAATGTCGTTTCTTCGGCGTTATTGACGCGCAGGATGCAGAAGTATTCCGCAATCGCCGGCGCGGCCATTTCCTGCATGGAAACGACATTTGCCGCAACGCCGACAGGGGCATGGGCGATGACGGAGGCATTATCGGCCTGAACGGCGATAAGGTTGATTTCAGGAAGGCTCAGGGCCTCTTTCATTTCATTCGGCGCGGCGACAAGGGCCAGTCGTAAGCCGGGAACGGCCTTTTTCGCATAAAGCAGGTCCAGCAAAAGAGGCTTGGAGATATTAACGAGAATGGTTCGGCGATGAGGGGTCGCCAGAAGGAAAAGGGAAGACAAGACGCCCAGTCCATCGCCGATAACAAGATTGCAGTCTGTCGGATTGTCAAGATTGACATGGTGGCGGATGAGAGCCAGGGAAAGAACCTGACGGATCAGGTCATGGGTAAATTGACGGCCTTGGCGGCGGGCGATCATTCTTCCTAATTGTTCGCACTCTCTGTAGGTTTCGTAATGACGCCCCATGCGCCGGAAAGGCCATTGCAAAATCCGGTGCGCCGCGTTGTGAAGGGGACTCATCTTGGTCGAAATGTTGCCCAGCACGGTCGGGCCTTTTACGCTTCCGTCCGCTGCTATGGAGAAGGTCTTGGCCTCCTCCTCCCAATAGGCGGACCGGCTGCTTTCCGGGGCCTCGACTTGCGACGCCAAAAAAGCAAGGGCGTCATCATCCGTTAAAAGACCGCTCATCAGTACCGTCCCCACAAGGGGTCGTCCTTGATCACGGCTTCAACCAGGGCAATGTCTTGCGGGCTGTCCACCGATACATAAGCGCGGTAGGGAACGGGGGCGATGCGTTGCCGGAAGCCGTTGTCGCAAATGCGGTTGCTGTCACAGGATTCACTGATTTCCAGGGGCGATTCAGGAGTGGAGGTGAACCATTTGAGGAACTTCCGGCGAAATCCGAAAATGCCTCCCACCCGCAGGGCGCCCGGTTCGGCGGAAAATTCTTTGCAATAGGGGATGGGGCTGCGCGAGGTGTAAAGCACGTCGCCCTTGATGTCGTGGACGATCTTGACGATATCCGGGTTGAGGAACGTCTTTTCGTCGATAATCGGAACCGCCAGCATGGTTCCATTGATGTCGTCGTCTTCCTTGAGCGGCCTTATCACCGCCTCGATGACGTCAGGCCCCAGCAGCGGCTCGTCGCCTTGAACGCAGACCACTATGTCATCTGCGGAAATATTGATGCCGCAGGTTTCCGCCGCCTCGGCCACCCGGTCCAGCGCCCTGGTATGGGTGTCAGCGGTCATGATCACCGGGAAACTGCGGGCGGCGCCGAATTGGCGGATTTCCTCATCGCAGGTGGCGATGAAAAGGCCGTCCCACCCTTCGTAGAGCCGGGCGCGCAGGAAACAATGCTCCAGCATCGGTCGTCCGCAGATGTTGTGCAGCGGCTTGCCGGGAAAGCGGCTTGCCGCCATGCGGGCGGGAACGATGCCGATGGTTTTCATCAGTTTTCCCTTAATCCCCACTGCGCCTTCCATTTTGGATCGGCGCAGTAAATCTTGTAAACCAGTTCCATGGTCTTTCGCGCATCCTCGGACGAACCGTGGATAATCGCCGCATCGCTGAGAATGGCGTCGGCGAATTCGGCGATCTCATCGGCCCAGGACGGATCATCGACATAGCGGGTGATCTGCTCTTTGGGTTCGCCGGATTCGTCTTCGGCGGCCCGGGCCACGGTCATTGTTTCGTCACCGTAACTTTTTGATCCCGACAAAATGCCGCTAAGGGTTATCGATCCCCGCTGAAAGGCAATCTCCAGATTGAATTGATGGCGCCATTGGGTGGCCGATGAATGCAGCATGGCCACTTTGCCGTCCCTGGTGCGCATCAGGGCGTAGGCGTTGTCCTCTACGTCATGACGCCAGAAATCATTGGCGATGAAGCTGTGGACCTGTTCAAATTCTCCGGCGAACAAACGCAGCAGGTCAACCATGTGAATGCCCTGGTCGAGCAGCACGCCGCCGCCCGCCAGGGCGCGTTCCGTGCGCCAGGATGACTGGCCGAAGGTGATCAGCTTGGACTTGCCGTAAACGCCGCGCAGGTTGATGGCTTCGCCCAGCTCTCCCGAGTGGGCGATCCGCAGGGCGTCGCGCACCGAATCGTGATAGCGGTGATTAAAGCCGTACTTCAGTTTAAGGCCGGGATGGCGGCTTTCACAGGCGATGACCTCGGCGACATCGGAAACATTCCGCCCCGGAGGCTTTTCG